>NZ_BAAAPF010000219.1:0-12336 GCF_039531005.1 Streptomyces synnematoformans | reverse complement strand
CGGCACCGGCGGCGCCCGCCGCCTCCGACCCGGGGCCCGTGCCGGAGCCCGGGCGCCGGTCGTCCAGCAGCGCCGCCAGCCGGAACGCCCCCTCGGCGCTGCCGCCCTCGGCGGCCGTCCGCAGCCGGTGCGCCGCGGCCTTCTCCTCGCCGTCGCGCAGCAGCGCGATGCCGACCTGCAGCGCGGCCTCCACGTGCCCGGCCGCCGCGGCCCGCTCGTACCACTGCCGGGCGCCCTTCCCGTCCGCCCGGCCCGCGTGGATGATCCCGAGGTTGAACGCCGCGTCGACGCTCCCCGCCTCCGCGGCCTTCGAGAACCACGGCTCCGCGCCCGCGGCGTCGCCGCGCTGCAGCAGCAGCACCGCCAGCGCGTTGGCCGCCTCGCAGTGCCCGGTGTACGCGGCCTGCCGGTACCACTGCTCGGCCTGCTCCATCCGGTTCTCCCCGGCGCACAGCAGCGCCAGGTTGTACGCGCCGTTGACGTCGCCCGCGCCCAGCGCCGCGCGGTACCACCGCTCCGCCTCCTGCGGCTCGCCGCGGTCCGCGTGGAGCGCGCCGAGCGCGTTCGCGGCGTTGCCGTCGCCGTCCTTCGCCGCCTGGCGCCACCACACGGCCGCGCTGGCGTCGTCGCCGGCGTCGCGCAGCAGGAAGCCCAGCGCGCAGGCCGCGCGCGGCTCACCGCCCCGCGCGGAGATCACGTACCACCGGCCGGCCTCCTGCGACTCGCCGCGCTCCTCCAGGAGCGTGCCGAGGTGCAGCGCCGCGGTACCGTGCCCGCGGGCGGCGGCCTGCCGGTACCACTGCTCGGCCTCGGCCACCGGGTCGTCGCCGGACCCGGCCGCGTCGCGGACGAGGCTCAGCGCGCCCGGCCGCGCCGCCGCCCGCCGCAGCCGCGTGCCGGTGTCGACGCCGCTGCCGGACGGCGCCCGGGTGCCGGTGTCGAGGATGCGCGCCAGGCGGTACGCCGCCTCGCGGTGGCCCTTGTCCGCCGCGATGCGGAACCAGCGCTCGGCGCCCACGTCGCTGCGGTGCTCCAGCAGGTCCGCGAGCGCGTACGCGCCCAGCGCGTGCCCGGCCTCGGCGGACTGGCGCAGCCAGTACTCGGCGCCGGGCTCGTCGCCGTTCTCCCGGTAGTAGCGCCCGAGCGCGTGCGCGGCGGCGGGCGAGCCGCCGACCGCGGCGATGCGCCACCAGCCGGCCGCCTCCTGGGCCTGGCCGCGCTGGTAGAGCAGCACGCCCAGGTTGTTCGCCGCCGCCCGGTCGCCCTCGGCCGTCGCGGCGCGCAGCACCGGCTCCGCACCGTCCAGATCCCCCTTGCGCAGCAGGGCGGCGCCCCGCGCGCTCAGCTGCGCCACGGCCGGATCCGTACCGTGCGCAGCGCTCAACTCACCGGCGGGGGGAGCCTCTCGCTCCTGCCCGCCGGCGCCCCCTGTCCTACGGGCGTCCAACACCCTTGCCTCGTCCCCCATGAGGTCCATCGTCGCACCACCTGCAACCCGCGTACACCTGGTATACCGCAGCCAGGGAGGTCACTTCAGCGGTTTGTCGACTTCCCGACACAACGACTCAACAAACCTTGTCACGTCCACAGCCCCCAAAACAACGACCTCAAGAACACACGACCGACACATCCGCCCCCCTCGCATCACCGCCCCCACGGCACACACAGATCACACGGAAGACACACGTCGAGGCCCGGAGTCCGATGGACTCCGGGCCTCGATCTCGCGTAGCGGGGACAGGATTTGAACCTGCGACCTCTGGGTTATGAGCCCAGCGAGCTACCGAGCTGCTCCACCCCGCGTCGTGTGCCGTAAGGCTATCACGGTGCGGAGCGCTCCCGCGCCGCCGGCCCCCGGGCCCGCGGCCCGCCGGACTTCGCAGTCCGGCGGCCCGCGGCCGGCCTAGGCCCCGCCGCCTCCGCCGTCACCGGCATCGCCGCCGCCTCCGCCGCCGCCGTCTCCGCCGCCGCCACCGCCGGAGGCCGCTCCGCCTCCGCCGCCGCCGTTCCGCCCGCCCTGCTGCTGGATCTCCTCGATCCGCTGCAGCGCCGCGTCCAGCTCCTCCTGGGCCTCTCCGTACGCCGCCCAGTCCTGGTCCTCCAGCGCCTGCTGGCTGTCCTCCCAGGCCTGCTGGGCGTCGTCCACGGCCTCCTGGAGGTTGCCGCCGGCGGGCGGTTCCTCCTCCGGTGGCGGCGCGTCGCCGGTGTCCTCGGGTGGAGTCGCCTCCTCCACCCCGAAGACGACGTTCAACGCCTTGGGCAGCGTGTTCTCGAAGGCCGTCCTGTCGCCGTACGTGACCAGCACCTTGCGCAGCAGTGGATACCCGGTGCCGGTGCCCTGCACGTACACCGGCTCGATGTAGATCAGTCCGCCCTCCAACGGCACCGTGAGCAGGTTGCCGTAGATGACCTCCGAGTCGCCTCGCTGCAGGATGTTGATCTGGTCGGCGATCGCGGCGTTGGAGTTGAACCTGGACTGCACGAGCCTCGGTCCCGGCACGGGACTGTTGGGCGGCAGCTTCAGGATTCTGATCTTCCCGAAGTCGTCGTTGCGCGCGTCGGCGCCCACGGCCATGTACGCCCCGAGGTTGTTGCGGTTGCGGGGCGTGAACGTGGTCGTCAGCGAGAACGTCCGCGAGTCCTGGTCCGGCATCTTCATGCTGAGGTAATAGGGCGGCACCGAACTGTCGATCTTGGTGGTCGGGTCGTCCGGGATCTGCCACTGCTCACTGCCGGAGTAGAACTGCTTGGGGCTGGTGACGTGGTACTGCGTCAGCAGCTCGCGCTGGACCTTGAACAGGTCCTGCGGGTAGCGCAGGTGGTCCATCAGCGAGTCGCTGATCTCCGCGCGCGGCTTGACCGTGTCGGGGAACGCCTTCATCCACGTCTTGAGCACCGGGTCGTCGGTGTCCCACTCGTAGAGGTCCACGCTGCCGCTGTAGGCGTCGACGGTGGCCTTCACCGAGTTGCGGATGTAGTTGACCTGGTTCTGCTGCGCGATCACCGAACGCTGGTCGTCCGTGAGCGAGTCGGTCGTCGTGTCGCCCAGGGTGGTCCTGGTCGAGTACGGATAGCCGTTGCTGGTGGTGTAGGCGTCGACGATCCACTTGATCCGGCCGTCGACGACCGCCGGATACGGGTCGCCGTCGATGGTCAGCCAGGGCGCGACGGCCTCCACCCGCTCCTTCGGGGTGCGGTTGTAGATGATCTGCGAGCCCTCGCCGATCGCACCCGAGTACATGATCTGCGGCTCGCTGAACGTCAGCGCGTACGCGGCCCTGTTGACCGGGTTCGACAGGTCGACGCCGCTGTCGCCCTGGTAGCTGTACGTCTTCTCGCCGGAGTCGTCGGCGTAGTCGACCTCGTCCTGCGGACCGCCCACGATCGAGTAGTCCCGGGTCTGCTCGCCGTAGTAGATGCGCGGCTCGTAGTCGCCCAGCTCGCCCTCGGGGGGCAGGTCCTTCTCCGTGTACGACGGGTCGCCGTCTTTGGTCACCTCGGTGCCCTTGGCGGAGACGACGCCGTAGCCGTGGGTGTACCGGAAGTGGCTGTTGATCCAGCCCTTCTCCGGGATGCCGCCCACGTTGATCTCACGCAGACCGACGACGGTGTCCTGCGAGTCCCCGTCCTCGTCCTCGTACCGGTCGACGTCGAGGGTGCCGGGGAACTGG
The DNA here is from genome assembly GCF_039531005.1 of Streptomyces synnematoformans. Taxonomy (NCBI): domain Bacteria; kingdom Bacillati; phylum Actinomycetota; class Actinomycetes; order Kitasatosporales; family Streptomycetaceae; genus Streptomyces; species Streptomyces synnematoformans. Next base: position 8,665 of record NZ_BAAAPF010000219.1, on the reverse strand, counting down.
TAGTAGCCGCGGACCTGCTGCTGCTGCTGGTACGTGGGGGAGACGATGTTCGGGTCGAGCAGCCGGACGCTGGCCGTCGTGTCGACGGCGTTGCGCAGCTGCTCGTTGGTGGTCTCCTTCGGCGCCTGCCCGGAGTAGTCCGTCACCTTCGAACCGTCGATGTCGTACGCCTTGCGCGTCGCCTCGATGTTCTTCTTGATGAACGGCGTCTCCTTGGCCTGCTCGTTGGGCTGGACCTGGAACTTCTGCACGATCGCCGGGTACAGCCCGCCGATGAGGATCGCCGAGAGCGCCATGAGGCCGAGGCCGATGAGCGGCAGCTGCCACGTGCGCCGCCACAGCGTGGCGAAGAACAGCAGCGCGCAGATGATGGCGATGACGAAGAGGATCGTCTTCGCCGGCAGATAGGCGTTCGCGTCCACGTAGCGCAGGCCGGTCCAGCCGTCGGTGGTCTTCAGACCGCTGGTCTTGGTCGCCAGGCTGTAGCGATCGAACCAGTACGCCACGGCCTTGAGGGCCACGAAGATGCCGAGCAGCACGGCGAGATGCCCGGTCGCCGCGGACGTGGCGCGCGCACCCGGGCTGGAGATGCGCAGGCCGCCGTACAGGTAGTGGGTGAGCGCGGCGGCGATCGCGCAGAGCACGATCGCGACGAAGCCGAAGCCGAGCAGGAACCGGTACCACGGCAGGTCGAAGGCGAAGAAGGAGATGTCCTTGTGGAACTGCGGGTCCTTCTCGCCGAACGACTGGCCGTTGACCCACAGCAGCCAGGTGCGCCACTGCCCGGTCGCGGAGGCGCCGGCGATCAGACCCACCAGCGTGGCGACGCCGAGCAGCACCCACTTCTTGTACGGCGCGAGGTTCATCCGGTAGCGGTCGAGGCTCTCCTGCTCCAGCGACATCGCGCTCAGCGGCGGCCGGAGCCGGTGGGCCAGCCACATGTTGAAGCCGACCGCCACCGCCATCAGCACGCCGAAGACGACGAACAGCCCCACCTTGGTCCACAGCCGGGTGGTGAAGACCGAGGAATAGCCGACGGAGCGATACCAGAGCCAGTCCGTCCAGAAGCCGGCGAACATGACGAAGATGATGCCCAGGATGGCGAGCACACCCAGCGTCATCAGCAGCGTTCGTACCCGCCGGGACGGCCTGCCCACACTGATCCGTGGCCCGGTGGGGCCTCCGCCGCGGTCCGGCATCTGGAAAGCCAAGGTGGCACCTCGAGACTTGAACGTCCTGTCATACGGCCCCCGCGGCACAGGGGCTCAATGTGGCAACTTACTAAAGCTTTACTCAGTTCCCGCCAGGGGGTGGCAGAGAGCGATGAGGCAGGATGACGAGCATGTCCAACTCTCCCACCGGCGGGCCACCCCTGGCAGCCGACCCGCTGACACGCGCGGTCCTGGAACTTGACGAGTACGCGTCCGGCTTCGGCTGGGACCGGCCGCCGCGGCTCTTCGCCCTCGTCGACACCGCGCAGCTGCGCGCCCAGGAGCCCGGGCTCGCCGAACGGCTGGGCCTCGGCGACGCCGGGAACGGCGCGGAGCCCGGATCCGGGGCCGGGGCGGAGCCGGCCGCGCAGGTGTCGTACACCCCCATCGAGCAGCAGGAACTGCCCGAGGGGCAGCCGCTGGACGAGTTCCTCGGCACCATCGCCTGGCCCGACGCGGTCAGCGGCTGCGCGCTCACGGTCGAGCGGCTCATGCTCCCGCCCGCGGCGGAGGCCGAGGTGCCCGAGGGCCTCGACGAGGCGGGGCTCAACGCCTGGGTCACCGAGCACCCGCGGCGCGAGGAGGTCCGCATGACGGTGGGCGTGCTGCGCGACGGGAGCCGGGAGGCCGCGCTGCGGCTGCGCTCGAAGGACGCGCCCACCGAGGTGCTCACCGGGCCGGAGCTGGTGCCGGGGCTCGCCCGGGCGCTGGCGGCCACGTTCGACTGACTGTCGTAAGGCCGGCTGGTCCCGTCGGCTGGCCGGCCTTACGCGTTCCGGGCCACCCGCGCTACGTCCCGCCCCCGTGTCCGTACGGCTACTCCCCGCACTCGACGAGCTGGTCGACGCGGCCCTCGCGGATGTCCTCCAGCGCGTCCATGGCGTCGTCCATCTTCCGGACCCTGACGAGCGCGAGTCCGTCGGGCACGTCGCGGACGGCCGTCGCGCAGTTCTGCGCGGGGGTGAGGAAGAACTCCGCGCCCTGGTCCCGGGCGCCGACGGTCTTCATGTGGATGCCGCCGATCGGCCCGACCTGGCCGTCGGGGTTGATCGTCCCGGTGCCGGCGACGAACTCGCCGCCGGTGAGATCGCCCTTGGTGAGCTTGTCGACGATGCCGAGCGCGAACATCAGGCCCGCGCTGGGGCCGCCGACGTCGGCGAGCCTGATGCCGATCTCGAACGGGAAGGTGTGCGCGGTGCCGGCGGTGATGCCGACCATGGCCTTCCCCGGTTCCCGGTCGGACTCCTTGGCGGTGACCGTGACGTCCTCGCCCGGCAGCTTCCGGGGGTCGTCGCCGTTCTTCTCGGCCTTCTCGGCCCGGTCCGCGGGGACGATCCGGAAGTCGACCTTCTCCCCCGGCTTGTGGCTGGTGACCAGCTCGACCACGTCGCCCGGCCCGTCGACGCGCTGGCCGTCGACCGCCTTGATCACGTCACCGGCGTGCAGCGTGCCCTGCGCGGCGCCGCCCGCGAGGACGGACGCCACGATGACGCGGGTGGTGAAGGGAATGCCCAGCTCGTCGAGCGCGGCGACCTTGGCGCTCTCCTGCGAGGCGGTGAACTGCTCGGCGTTCTGCTGGTCGACTTCCTCGGCGGTGGTGTCGTCCGGGTACAGCGACTCGTGCGGCACGACCGCGTCGTCGGGCGAGAGCCAGCCGTAGACCGCCTCGACGAGGTTCATCTTGTAGTCGGCGCCCGTGACGCGGACCGTCGTCATGTTGAGGTGCCCGCCGGCCGGATACGTCTTGCGGTCCTTGATGTGCAGGACGGGCTCGCCGTCGTGCTCCCCCAGGGTGTTCACCGTCGGCCCCGGCGACATCTCCGCGTACGGCACGGGGATGAAGACCCCGGCGACCAGGATGGCGAGGAGCGTCACGGTGGAGGCGAGCAGCGTCGCCGTGCGGCGTGGCATAGAACGACAGTACGGGACGCTCAAGCGGCCCCGGAACGGGAGTGGCTACGCTCCATGGCCTCCCGGAACCGGGCGTACCCCGCGAGCTCCGTACTGTCTCCGACCTTGCGGCTGCGCGTCGCCCAGCCCGCCCATATCGCGGTCGCCCCGGCCGAGGCGAGGGGTATGACCAACCAGGCTATCGCTGCCATTCCGTGCTCCCAGCTGATGTGAACTTCTTTCCGATAAGCCAACGCTCACGCGGGCCCGGAGGTTACGCAACTCGACAACCTCAGCCAGCGCCCACCCACTCCTCTGTCCCGTCGGTGAACATCTGGTGTTTCCAGATGGGAACCTCCTGCTTGAGGGTGTCGATCAGGCGGCGGCAGGCGTCGAACGCCTCGGCGCGGTGCGGGCAGGAGACGGCGACCACGACGGCGAGATCCCCCACGGCCAGTTCGCCCACGCGGTGGACGGCGGCCAGGGCCCGTACCGGATAGTCGGCCGCGACCTTCTCCGCGACGCGGCGCATCTCCGCCTCGGCGGTGGGGTGGGACGAATACCCCAGCGCGGTCACGTCCTGGACGTGCTCGGACGCCTCCCGGCGGTCGTGGTCGCGGACCGTGCCGACGAAGAGCGCCGTGCCGCCCGCGGCGGGGTCGCCGACGGCGGCGAAGACCTCGTCGACCGAGAGGGGGGTCGCACGGACGGCGACGAGCCGCACGGGGTCCGCTGCCGCCTGCTCTCCGGGGTGCTGCGGGGTGTCTGCCATGCGTCCATCCTGCCGCAGGGGACCGACGCTCCCGCCCGCGCGCGCCTGCCGTACGGGCCCGGGGGCGGTCCGTACCGGCCCGGGCACGGACCGTACGCACGCGTCCGCCGCGGATGCGGCTCAGATCTTCCCGCGGCGCGCTTTGCGCACCCGGCGTACGACCGCGGCCGTGCCCAGCAGCGCGACCGTCGCCCCGGCCCGGCCCGCGGCGCCCGCCGCGGCGGCGTCCTTGGGGCCCAGCCGGCGGCCGGCGACGGTGTGCCGGCCGGCGACCTCGTCCAGCAGCTCGGCCAGCACGTCCTCGTTGGTGTGCTGCGGGCGCCAGCCCGCCTCGTGCAGCCGGCTGCCGCTGACGACCCAGGGGTACATCGTGTACGCGAGATCGCCCGCGGGCGACGGCGTGAGCCCGAGGCGGTGCAGCCGGGCGGCGGCGCCCAGCGCGACGGCCGACGGCAGCTCCATGCGCCGGATGTCGGTCAGCTCCTCGACCTCCTCCTGCTCCAGCCAGCCGTCGCAGCCGACCGCCAGTTCCCCCTCGGCCTTCTCCAGCGCCGCGAACTCCAGCGCGGTGGCCAGGTCGTCGATGTGGCAGAACTGCCAGCACGGCCGGGTGCCCTTGACGACCAGCAGCCGCGGCGACTCGAAGTACCTGGTCAGCGGCGTGTCGACACCGCCGACGACGGCCGCGGGGCGGACCACGGTGACGTTCAGCCCGGGGTGCGCCCGGGGCGCGCGGCGGCCGAGGCGCTCCATCTCCAGCAGGTCGCCGACGCCGGTGGCCTCTTCGGTGGCGCGCAGCTCGGCGTCCTCGGCGAGCGGGACCGGGTTGTCGGGCAGCGCCCCGTAGACCATGGCGGAGGTGCACAGGACGACGCGGCGCACGCCGGCCGCCGCGGCGGCGGTGAGCACCGTCTGCGTACCGCGTACGTTGTACGCCGTCCGGGCCGTGGCGTCGGTCTCCAGGTCCAGGTCGAGGGCCAGGTGCACCACGACGTCCGTGCCGCGCAGCTTGTCGGCGATGGCGGGGTCCCGCACGTCCAGCACGTGCCAGTGGGCCTCGGGCAGCTCGCCGCGCCGCTCGTCGATGGCGACGACCTGTTTGACCTCGTCGGAGGCCGCCAGCCGCTCGACGAGCAGGGCGCCGATGCCGGCCGCCGCCCCGGTGACGGCGACGACGGGCCGCCACGCGCCCGGGGCGGGCTCGTCGGCCGCGGCCCCATCGGCGGGCTTTCGCGCTGCGCGAACGTTCGGTTCCGGGGAACTCACCGGGCGGCTCCAGCTGTTGTGTGCAGTAGTTCCATCCATCCTGCCCCAGTCGCGCCCCCGGCGGTGGCGGCAGGCGCCAGGACATCGTGCAGGCATACGAAGCGGCATAGGGTGGAGGTAGTGGAGGGCGTACGCCGCCGGCCCGGTGCAGGCGGCCCGACGAGCCGAGGAAACCGTGAGTGACACCCCATTCGGATTCGGCCTCCCCCAGGAGCCGGACGACGACGGCGAGGGCGAGGGCAAGGACGCCCGCAAGGGGGACGGCGACCTGAGCGGCCGGGACCCGTTCGGCTTCGGGGACGCCGCCGGCGACCCGCAGAACCCGTTCGCGGCCATCTTCGGCTCCCTCGGCGGCGGCCCGGGCGGCGCCATGGGCCCGCAGGACCTGGGCGCGGCCTTCCAGCAGCTCGGCCAGATGCTGAGCTACGAGGGCGGCCCGGTCAACTGGGACATGGCCAAGGACATCGCCCGTCAGACCGTCTCCCAGGCGGGAGCCGAGGGCGAGCCGGACGCAAGCGTCGGCCCCGCCGAGCGCAAGGCGGTCGAGGAATCCGTACGACTCGCCGACCTGTGGCTCGACGGGGTGACCTCGCTGCCCTCGGGCTCGGGCGTCGCGCTGGCGTGGAGCCGCGCGGAGTGGGTCGAGGAGACCCTTCCGGTCTGGAAGGAGCTGGTCGATCCGGTCGCCGAGCGCGTGGGCGCCGCGATGGGCGGCGTGCTCCCGGAGGAGATGCAGGCCATGGCCGGCCCGCTCATCGGCATGATGCGCTCGATGGGCGGCGCGATGTTCGGCACCCAGATCGGGCACGCCGTCGGCGTGCTGGCCGGCGAGGTCGTCGGCTCGACCGACATCGGGCTGCCGCTGGGGCCGGCCGGCAAGGCGGCGCTGCTGCCGGTGAACATCAAGAAGTTCAGCGAGGGCCTGGGCGTGCCCCACGACGAGGTCCGGCTCTATCTGGCGCTGCGCGAGGCGGCGCACCAGCGGCTCTTCGCCCACGTGCCGTGGCTGCGCTCGCACCTCTTCGGCGCCGTCGAGGGCTACGCGCGCGGGATCAAGGTCGACACCTCCAAGCTGGAGGACCTGGTCGGCCAGGTCGACATCGAGCGTCCCGAGCAGCTGCAGGAGGCGCTGCAGCAGGGCATGTTCCAGCCGGAGGACACCCCCGAGCAGAAGGCGGCGCTGGCCCGGCTGGAGACGGCCCTGGCGCTGGTCGAGGGCTGGGTGGACGCGGTGGTGCACGCCGCCGCGGAGCCGCACCTGGACGCCCCCGCGGTGAACTCGCTGCGGGAGGCGCTGCGGCGCCGGCGCGCCACCGGCGGGCCCGCGGAGCAGACGTTCGCGACCCTCATCGGGCTGGAGCTGCGGCCCCGGCGGCTGCGGGACGCCTCGCGGCTGTGGGCGTCGCTGGCGGACGCGCGCGGGGTCGACGGGCGGGACGCGCTGTGGGCGCACCCCGACATGCTGCCGACCGCGGGCGACCTGGACGACCCGGACGGCTTCGTGCACAGCGAGCAGGCGGACTTCTCGGAGCTGGAGAAGATGCTGGGCTCGGGCGGGACGCGCGCGGAGCCGGAGCCGGGGGAGGCCGCCGGCTCCGGTGACGGCGATGCCGGAGGCGCCGAGGGCGCCGAGGGCGCCGAAGGGCCGGACGGCGGCAAGGGCGACGCGGACAAGTGACGCTGCGGGACGACGCCGAACGCGTACTGAAGGAGTGGGAGGCGCCGGACGGCGGCCAGGACGCGCTCCGTCTCGCGTACCTGGAGCATCTGGCCGCCCATCCCGACGGCATGTACAAGCCGTGCGCCACCGGGCACGTGACGGCCAGCGCGCTGATCGTCGACGTGGCGCGCGAGCGGGTCCTGCTGACCCTCCACCGCAAGCTGAACATGTGGCTGCAGACGGGCGGCCACTGTGAGCCGGAGGACGCCACGCTGGCCGGGGCGGCGCTGCGGGAGGCGGGCGAGGAGTCCGGCGTGACGGGTCTCACGCTGCTGCCCGGCGGTCCGGTGGGTCTCGACCGGCACCACACCCCGTGCGCCTGGCACCTGGACGTGCAGTACGCGGCGCTGGCCCCGGCCGGCGCGGTGCCGGCGATCAGCGAGGAGTCGCTGGACCTGCGGTGGTACGGGTACGACGAGGTGGCGAGCGTCGCGGACGGCTCCGTGGCGCAGCTGATGGAGCGCACCCGGGCGCGGCTGGCGTGAGCCCTGCGCCCTGCGGCGGGCGGGACGGCTAGTCGGCGCCCGGCGGCGGGCTGCCCGGCGCGGGGCGCGGGATGAACGGCAGGCTCTCCCCGGCGACCACGCCCTCCAGGTAGCCGCGGGCCCGCTCGGTGCGGGGGTAGGCGGCGACGAGGTCCCAGAAGCGGGGGCCGTGGCCCGGCACGAGCAGGTGGGCCAGCTCGTGGATGAGCACGTAGTCGATGACGTACTCGGGCATGCCCTTCAGCCGGTGGGAGAGGCGGATCGTGCCCTCGGCGGGGGTGCAGGAGCCCCAGCGGGTGTTCTGGTTGGTGACCCAGCGCACGCTGCTGGGCCGGGCCCGGCCGTCGAGGTACTGCGCGGACAGCCGCTGGGCGCGGTCGGCCAGCTCGGCGTCGCCCGGCATCCGCCGGTTCTCCTGGGCCTGCAGCTTGTCGAGCATGACGGTCACCCAGCGCTGTTCCTCCGCCTCGCTCATGCGGGCGGGGATCAGCACGACCGTCCGGTCGCCCTCGCGGTACGCGGATACGGTCCTGCGCCTGCGCGCGCTGCGTCTGACCTCGACCGCTCGCGACGGTTTCGGCCGTCCTGGGCTGTGCTCTGGGTCAGCGGGCACGCCACGACGTTACCCGGTCGGCGCGGTGAAAGTCCCGGCCAGAAGCACGGGTACGGCGTCGTCGCAGGGGTCGCGTCCAATTCGTAATACTTTTTCCGTCACCTGTGGATAACTCGGCATGCGGCGGGGCGGGGGCTGGCAGAGTGGCGGCGGAACGAGGGGGGCGTGATGCATCCGATGATCAAGCCGGCGCTGCGGCGGAGCTGGCGCGGCAGGCACACCGTACAGATGGGCGTGACCAGGGCACATGCGGTGTCCATCCAGCCGGTGGACGCGGCGACGGGGCTGTTTCTGCGGCGGTTGGACGGCACCCGCGGGCTGGATTCGCTGCGCCGGGAGGCGCACCGGTTCGGTCTCTCTCCGCGCTCGGTGGACGCCCTCGTGGCCCGATTGACCAGGGCCGGGCTGATCGACGAGGGACCGCCCCCGCCGAACGGCACCGTAACTCCCCGGGAGGACCATCCGGCCTCCACCGAGTTTCCACACGACGTCCACCGTCGCGCGAGCCCCGCTCCACCGGAACGGCCCGGCCCGCCCCGGGCGGACCCGCCGGCGGCCGGGACCGGCAGCCGGGCCGGGAGCCGGGCCGGGGCGATACCGGCGCGGCTGTGCGGCGACCAGGCGTCGCTGTCCGTCGTGCACCCCGAGCCGGGTGCCGCCGCGGAGCGGCTGGCGGCGGCCGGGAGGCTGCGGGTGCTGGTGCGCGGC
>NZ_BAAAPF010000218.1:0-12388 GCF_039531005.1 Streptomyces synnematoformans | reverse complement strand
CCGCCCCAGCAGCACTCCGCGCCGCAGCGCCCGCCCGTCGCCGACGGCGCCGCCCCGGGCGCCGCCGCGGCCCACGGCGACCGCAGCCCCACGACGTTCCACCAGCTCTCGCTGGGCCGCGTCACCCGCATCGGCCGTGCGCTGGAGAACGAGCTGGTCGTCTCCGACCTGCAGGTCTCGCGCAACCACGCGGAGTTCCGGTCCACGCCCGACGGCCGCGCCGAGATCGTCGACCTCGGCAGCCACAACGGCACGTACGTCAACGGTGAGCAGCTCCCGCAGCGCGGCCGGCGGCCCATCGGCCCCGACGACATCATCGGCATCGGTCACTCCACCTTCCGGCTGGTCGGGGACCGGCTGGAGGAGTTCGTCGACACCGGTGAGGTCAGCTTCTCGGCCCGCCACCTGACCGTGAAGGTCGACGGCGGCAAGGTCATCCTGGACAACGTCTCCTTCGGCGTGCCCGAGAAGAGCCTGATCGCCGTCATCGGCCCGTCCGGCTCCGGCAAGTCCACCCTGCTCAAGGCGCTCACCGGGTACCGCCCCGCGGACGTCGGCGAGGTCCTCTACGACAACCGGAACCTCTACAAGCAGTTCGCCGAGCTGCGCCACCGCATCGGCCTGGTGCCGCAGGACGACATCCTGCACACCCAGCTCACCGTCACCCGCGCCCTGCGCTACGCCGCCAAGCTCCGCTTCCCCGGTGACACCGCGGAGGCCGAGCGCGCCGCCCGCGTCGACGAGGTGCTGCGCGAGCTGAAGCTCGACATCCACAAGGAGAAGCGGATCAGCTCGCTCTCCGGCGGGCAGCGCAAGCGCGTCTCGGTGGCCCTGGAGCTGCTCACCAAGCCGTCGCTGATCTTCCTCGACGAGCCCACCTCGGGCCTCGACCCGGGCATGGACCGCGACGTCATGCAGCTGCTCCGCGGCCTGGCCGACGACGGCCGCACGGTCCTGGTCGTCACCCACTCCGTCGCCGAGCTGGCGCTCTGCGACCGGCTGCTGGTCATGGCGCCGGGCGGCGGCGTGGCGTACTTCGGCCCGCCCGAGGAGGCGCTGAACTTCTTCGGCTACGACAGCTGGGCCGACATCTTCTCCGCCTTCGAGAACTACCGCGAGTACGACTGGAAGGGCCGCTGGCAGGGCTCGCAGCACTACCAGATGTACGCCGCCGACATCGACGCCGTGGCGCCGCAGCCGGTCGCCATGCAGCCGCCGCAGATGCTCCGGCCGTCCAAGCCGCAGGGCTGGATGCCGCAGCTGTGGACGCTGATGAGACGGTATCTGTCCGTGCTCGCCTCCGACCGCTTCTTCATAGCCCTCACCATCATCCTGCCGGTGGTGCTCGGCGTCGTCAGCATGGTCATCCCCGCCGAGTTCGGGCTCGGCTACGGCCCGGCGAAGGTCCACCTGATCAACAGGGACGCGGGCACGATCATGCTCATCCTCGCGATCGGCGCCTGCTTCTCCGGCGCCGCGAACTCCGTGCGCGAGCTGATCAAGGAACGGGTGATCTACGAGCGAGAACGCGCCGTGGGCCTGTCCCGCTCCGCCTACGTGATGTCCAAGGTCATCGTCCTCGGCATCATCACCGTCTTCCAGGGCGGCGTCATCAGCGCCATCGGCGTCCTCAGCCGCAGCAAGCTGCCGGAGGAGGGCGTGATCCTCTCCGACCTGCCCGCGGCGGAGCTGGCCATCAGCGTCACCGCGCTGGGCCTGACCTCGATGATGGTCGGCCTGATCATCTCGTCGCTGGTGAAGACGTCCGAGATGACCATGCCGCTGCTGGTGATGTTCGCCATCGTGCAGGTGGTCTTCACCGGCGTGCTGTTCCAGCTGCACGGCACCCCCGGCGTGGAGCAGGTCGCCTGGCTCATGCCGTCGCGCTGGGCGGTGGCCGCGATGGGCTCGACCGCCGACCTGAACGTGCTGCTGCCGTGGGACAGCGGCGAGACGGACGCGCTCTGGGAGCACACCGCGGGCACCTACATGCTGAACATCGGCATGCTTCTCCTCATGGGCGTGATCTGCGGCTTCGTCGTCGCCCGGCTGCTGCGCAAGCACGAGCCGGAGGTCATGCGCTGACCGCGCGCCGAACGGCACACGGGCGGCACCCCCCCCGCAAGGGGTGCCGCCCGTCGCCGTGTGTGCCGCCGTCCGGCCCGCGGCAGCGCCGCCGGCTCAGTACCAGTTGTTGGCCTGCCAGAAGGACCAGGCGTCGCAGGCGCTGCCGTAGCGGTCCTTCATGTAGTCCAGGCCCCACTCGATCTGGGTCTTGGGGTTGGTCCGCCAGTCGGCTCCCGCGGTGGCCATCTTGGTCGCGGGCAGCGCCTGGACCAGGCCGTACGCGCCCGAGGAGGCGTTCTGCGCGGTGTGGTCCCAGCCGCTCTCCCGCTCCACGATCTCGGAGAAGCACCGGAACTGCGCGTCACTCTTGATCATCTTGTCGGCGATCGCGCGGGGCGACTTGCTGGGGGTGCCGGCGGGGGCCGCGGCGGTGGCGACGGGGGCGAAGGACAGGGCGGCCGTCGCGGCAGCGGAGCCCGCAAGGGCGGCGACGAGGGCCCTGCGGCCCCGTATGCGGTGCATGCTCTCTCGCATCGTTCTCTGTGACCTCTTCACACGACGTCTGGGGACCCGGACATTGTTAGAGGACCGGAAAATTCGTTGCAATAGCCCCTATTACGAACATGCTTCGTAGGTCCGGCAGGGCCTTTGGTCCCGCGCCCGACGCCCCCGGACCGGCCGCGTCAGGGTGCCCCGCCACTACTCCCGGTCGTAGGTGACGTGGCTCTCGTGGCGCAGCTCACACCCGGGGGCCTCCGGGAGTCCGTACAGCGGCCTAGGACCGGCGGCCGACAGGGGCCCGGTCCACGGCTGGATCACCGGGAACGGGTCTGCGGGTAGCGTGAGCCGCATGTCCACCCCCGCCGCCGGCCCGGCCGCCGGACTCGAAGCGGTCAGCCGCGCCCTGCTCGCCATGAGCAGGCAGCTGCAGGTACGCGACGTGCTCCAGACGATCACCGCGTCCGCGCGCGAGCTGCTGCAGGCCGAGTACGCCGCCCTGGGCGTGCCCGACGACCACGGCGGCTTCGCCCAGTTCGTCGTCGACGGCGTCAGCGACGCGCAGTGGAAGGCCATCGGCCCGCTGCCGCGCCAGCACGGCATCCTCGCCGCGCTGCTGGAGGAGGCCGAGCCGGTGCGCCTCGGCGACGTGCGCAAGGACCCCCGCTTCGGCGGCTGGCCCAGCGCCCACCCGCGGCTGAAGGACTTCGTCGGCGCCCCCATCGCCGACGGCGAGGAGGTCCTCGGCGCGCTGTTCCTGGCCAACAAGCAGTGCGAGCCGGACGAGCCGCCCGGCCCCGACGGCTGCCGCTTCAACGCGGCCGACGAGGCCCTGCTGCGCACCCTCGCCGACCACGCCGCCATCGCGCTGACCAACGCCCGCCTCTACGAGCGCAGCCGCGAGCTGACCATCGCCGGCGAGCGCGCCCGTATCGCGCACGAGCTGCACGACGCCGTCTCCCAGAAGCTCTTCTCGCTGCGCCTGACCGCGCAGGCCGCCGCCGCCCTCGTCGACCGCGACCCCACCCGCGCCAAGGGCGAGCTGCACCAGGTCGCACAGCTGGCCGCGGACGCCGCCGACGAGCTGCGCGCCGCCGTCGTCGAGCTGCGCCCCGCGGCCCTGGACGACGACGGCCTGGTGGCCACCCTCGCGACCCAGGTGCAGGTGCTCGACCGGGCCCACCGCGCCCGGGTCACCTTCACGTCCGCGCAGGTACGCGCCCTGCCCGCGGCGCAGGAGGAGGCGCTGCTCCGGGTCGCGCAGGAGGCGCTGCACAACGCGCTGCGGCACGCCGACGCCGGCCTGGTCGAGGTCGCGCTCACCCGGCGCGGCCGGGGCGCGCGGCTGCGGGTGCGCGACGACGGCCGCGGCTTCGACCCGGACAGCGTCCGCTCCGCGGGCCGCCACCTGGGGCTGGTGTCCATGCGCGACCGCGCCGCCGGAGTCGGCGGCGGCCTGACCGTCCAGTCGGCGCCCGGGCAGGGCACCGTGATCGAGATGGAGGTGCCCGGTGGCTGAGGCGGGTGAGAAGCAGCGGACCGACGGCCCGGACCGCACGGACGTGCCCGGCAGGATCCGCGTGCTGCTGGTCGACGACCACCAGGTGGTACGGCGCGGGCTGCGCACCTTCCTGGAGGTGCAGGACGACATCGAGGTCGTCGGCGAGGCCGCCGACGGTGACGAGGGCGTGGCCCGCACCGCGGAGCTGGTGCCGGACGTGGTGCTGATGGACGTCAAGATGCCCGGCACCGACGGCATCGAGGCGCTGCGCCGCATCCGCGAGTCCGGCAGTGCAGCGCGCGTGCTGGTCATCACCAGCTTCACCGAGCAGCGCACCGTCGTCCCCGCGCTGCGCGCGGGCGCCGCGGGCTACGTCTACAAGGACGTGGACCCCGAGGCGCTGGCCAAGGCGATCCGCTCGGTGCACGCCGGGCACGTGCTCCTGCAGCCGGACGTCGCCGGGGCGCTGCTGGCGCAGGAGGTCGGCGGCGGGCCCGCGCAGGGGCGGGGCACCACGCTGACCGAGCGCGAGCGCGAGGTGCTGGCGCTGATCGCGGACGGCCGCTCGAACCGGGAGATCGCCCGGGCGCTCGTGGTCTCGGAGAAGACCGTCAAGACGCATGTGTCGAACATCCTGATGAAGCTGGACCTCGCGGACCGCACGCAGGCCGCCCTCTGGGCCGTACGACACGGCCTGAGCGGCTGATACGACGATCGGACGGCGGTGCCCCCGCCCGCTCGGAACGCTGTATTCCGATCCGAGATTCATACTGTCGTGTAGATGTCCCCCGCCCGGCGCAACCGCGCCGGGCGGCCCGCGTTCTCCATGGCGTGCCGCGGCGCACGCCGCGGCGGACGCGAGGAGGAAACTCATGAGGAACCTGAAGCGGGCGGCAGCCGTCACCATCGCCGCGGGCGGCCTGGTCGTCGGCGGCGCGGGCATGGCCGCCGCGGGCGGCGGCGCCGGCGCCCACGGCAAGGCCGCCGGCTCCCCGGGCATCGGCTCCGGCAACCTGGTCCAGGCGCCGGTGCACGTGCCCGTGAACGCCTGCGGCAACACCGCCACGGTCATCGGCGCGCTGAACCCCGCGTTCGGCAACCTCTGCCTGAACCGCTGACGGCCTGCTGACGGCCCGCTGGCGAACCGCCGCCGGTATCCGGCACCGGACCGGCCCCCGGGCCCCCGCCCGCGGGCCGGTCCGGTGCGCGGCGGCGTTCGTACGATCGCCGCCGGATTGCGCCGAACGGAGGGCGTGCCCGGCCGCGGCGTGTCCCGCTGGACTCCTCAGCCGTTGCGCAGCATGCACCCCCGAGCCCGGGGTGTGCGCAGCCAACAGGAGGAACGACTTTCCATGCATGCAGTGAAGAAGGCGGCCTTCGTCCTCGCCACCGCGGGCCTCGCCACCGGTGCCGGGGCGAGCGCGGCGGTGGCCGACGCCGGCGCCGGGGCCGTGGCCCAGGGCTCGCCCGGCATCGTGTCGGGCAACGCGGCCCAGATCCCCGTGCACCTGCCGGTGAACCTCAACGGCAACCACATCGGCCTCGTCAGCCTGCTGAACGGGCCGTTCGGCAACACCGCGGTCAACAGCTGACGGAGCGCACCTTCCGTCGCGTACGCCCCCACGGCACGCCCGCGGGGGGCGTACGCGCCGCCGCACGCTCCCGCGCGCCCCGCGCGTCACCCCCGCTCCAACTCCTCCACGAAGGCGTTGTACGCCGCCACCCGCGCCCGCCGCGCCGTCCGCTCCAGCGGCCGCAGCGCCTCCCCGCGGGCCGCTATCTGCCCGGCACTGACCGCCGCGCCGTGCCCGTCGTCCGGGGCCCGCGCGATGTCCACCAGCGCCCCCACCCGCTGGGCCAGCTCCAGCACCCGCACCGCCCGCGGCGGATACCCCGGCGCCAGGACCTCGCGCCCCCGATCCGCCCGCGCCCGGTACGCCGCCAGCGCCGCCTCCGCCACCGGGCCCGAGCCCGCCACGTCCAGCCGCGCCAGCACCTCCGTGGCCTCCCGCATCGCCTCCGCCAGCTCCCGCTCCGCCTCGCCCAGCGACGGCACGTCCGCCGGCGGCGCCTCCCGCACCGGCCGGCAGCGCCACCGCACCCGGACCACCTCGTCCCCCTCCGGCCCCACCGCCCAGACCTCCGGCACCAGCCCCAGCGGCGGCCCACCGGTCACCAGCACCGCCTCGCCCGCGTCGAGCGCCAGCGAGTTGAACTCCGGCGGCCCGGACAGCCCCAGCGGATGCCCCGGCACCGGCAGCGCCACCCGCAGCCCCTTCGCCCCCAGCACCCGCAGCCGCCCCAGCGCCATCGTCAGGCCCACCCCCTCGGCGGACTCCTCCTCCGGCAGGCCCGCCACCCGGTGCCCGTCGTCGTCCGCGACGATGCGCTCCACCGCCTCGTCGGGCGAGATGTGCCCGGAAAGCAGGGCATTTCCCCAGGCCGCCAGCCGGCCTGAACGTGGTTCTTCGAGCATGGCACCAGCCTACGGACCGGGTCCGACATCGCGTGGCGTAGGTTTGCCCTGGGGCGGTGTCGCAGGCGCGCACCGACTACGACGGACCAGACGGACCGACACTGCAAGGGGAGACGGCACGCTCATGAGCGATGTACTGGAGCTGGTGGACGTATCGGTGGTCCGCGACGGCAGGGCTCTGGTCGAACAGGTCTCCTGGTCGGTCGCGGAGGGCGAGCGATGGATCATCCTCGGCCCCAACGGCGCGGGCAAGACCACGCTGTTGAACATCGCCTCCAGCTATCTCTTCCCCTCCACGGGCACCGTCCAGATCCTCGGCGAGAAGCTCGGCGGCGTCGACGTCTTCGAACTGCGCCCCCGTATCGGCATGGCCAGCGCCGCACTCTCCGAGAAGCTGCCCAGGAGCCAGACCGTCCTGCAGACCGTCCTCACCGCCGCCTACGGCATGACCGCCACCTGGCAGGAGAGCTACGACGACGTCGACGAGGACCGCGCCAAGGCGTTCCTCGACCGCCTCGGCATGAGCGAGTACCTGGAACGCAGGTTCGGCACCCTCTCCGAGGGCGAACGCAAGCGCACCCAGATCGCCCGCGCCATGATGACCGACCCCGAGCTGCTCCTCCTCGACGAGCCCGCCGCCGGCCTCGACCTCGGCGGCCGGGAGGACCTCGTACGCCGCCTCGGCCGGCTGGCCCGCGACCCGTACGCGCCCTCGATGATCATGGTGACGCACCACGTGGAGGAGATCCCCGCCGGGTTCACGCACGTGCTGATGATCCGGCAGGGCAAGGTGCTCGCCGCCGGCCCCATCGAGACCGAACTGACCTCCCGCAACCTCTCGCTCTGCTTCGGCCTGCCGCTCGTGCTCGACCGCTCCGGCGACCGCTGGACCGCCCAGGGCCTCCCCATGTCCCAGACGTGACCCGGGCCGGATCCCCGGGCATCTGTCCCGAATCCCTTGTATCGCAATAGCATTGGGCATGTGGATGCATGGGTGTGGTGGCTGATCGCCGCCGTCGGCATGGGCATTCCTCTGGTGCTGACCGCCATGCCGGAGTTCGGCATGTTCTCGGTCGGCGCGGTCGCCGCCGCCGTGACGGCAGGCCTGGGGGGCGGGCTCACCGTTCAGGTGGTCGTCTTCGCGGTCGTCTCGACCGCCCTCATCGCCGTCGTACGGCCCGTCGCGCGCCGCCACCGCGGCCAGGGCGGCGCGGCCACGGGCGTCGACGCCCTCAAGGGCAGACAGGCGGTGGTGCTGGAGCGCGTCGACGAGTCCGGGGGGCGCATCAAGCTCGCCGGCGAGGTGTGGAGCGCCCGGGCGCTCCACCCGGGCGAGGTCTACGAGTCCGGCCGGAAGGTCGACGTGGTGGACATCGACGGTGCGACCGCCGTCGTCATGTGAGTCGTCATGTGACGGGAACCGCCCTTACGGGCACGACGGTTCTGCCACACTCGCGGCTGGGCCGCACAATTGGATCACTAGCCGGGGAGCAGCATGCAGCCGATCATCCTCGTCCTGATCATCCTGGTGGTGCTCGTCTTCATCGCACTCATCAAGACGATCCAGGTCATTCCGCAGGCCAGCGCGGCCATCGTGGAGCGCTTCGGCCGCTACACGCGCACCCTCAACGCCGGCCTCAACATCGTGGTGCCGTTCATCGACACCATCCGCAACCGCGTCGACCTGCGCGAGCAAGTCGTGCCGTTCCCCCCGCAGCCCGTGATCACCCAGGACAACCTGGTGGTCAACATCGACACCGTCATCTACTACCAGGTCACCGACGCCCGGGCCGCCACCTACGAGGTCGCCAGCTACATCCAGGCGATCGAGCAGCTGACCGTCACCACCCTGCGCAACATCATCGGCGGCATGGACCTGGAGCGCACCCTGACCTCCCGTGAGGAGATCAACGCCGCACTGCGCGGCGTCCTCGACGAGGCCACCGGCCGCTGGGGCATCCGCGTCAACCGCGTCGAACTCAAGGCCATCGAACCGCCCACCTCCATCCAGGACTCGATGGAGAAGCAGATGCGCGCCGACCGCGACAAGCGCGCCGCGATCCTCACCGCCGAGGGCGTCCGGCAGTCCGAGATCCTCACCGCCGAAGGCGAGAAGCAGGCCGCGATCCTCCGGGCCGAG
Source organism: Streptomyces synnematoformans (assembly GCF_039531005.1). Classification (NCBI taxonomy): domain Bacteria; kingdom Bacillati; phylum Actinomycetota; class Actinomycetes; order Kitasatosporales; family Streptomycetaceae; genus Streptomyces; species Streptomyces synnematoformans. The sequence continues at coordinate 3,706 of NZ_BAAAPF010000218.1, read as the reverse complement.
GGCGAAGCCCGCTCGGCGGCGCTGCGCGCCGAGGGCGAGGCGCAGGCCATCCGCACGGTCTTCGAGTCCATCCACGCCGGCGACCCGGACCAGAAACTGCTGTCGTACCAGTACCTGCAGATGCTGCCGAAGATCGCCGAAGGCGACGCGAACAAGCTCTGGATCGTCCCCAGCGAGATCGGCGACGCCCTCAAGGGACTCGGCGGCGCCCTGGGCAACTTCGGCCCGCCCTCGACCACCGGCGGCGAAGCCGCCGCCCCGGCCGTGCCCAAGCCCAGCACCCGCAAAGCCCCCACGTACCGCGAGCAGCCCCCGCTGGAGTAGGACCGCCCCCGGGCCCCACGACACGAGCCCGCCCCCGGTCGACTCCGGCGACCGGGGGCGGGCTCCTCTCCGTACGGGACGGACGTGGCGCTCAGGCGCCGGTGCTCACGCGGCCACGCCCACCTCGCGGCCCGCCGGCAGCTGCTCCCGCTCGCGCACGCCCAGCGCCAGCAGCAGCGCGTCCGCCGGCGTCGGCTCGAACGGCCGTCGCAGCAGCCGCATCCCCGCCTCCTCCGGCGTCCGGTCCGCCTTGCGGTGGTTGTCCGCGGCACAGGACGCCACCGTGTTCAACCACGTGTCGCCACCGCCCAGCGAGCGCGGCACGACGTGGTCCACGGTCGTCGCCCGCCGGCCGCAGTACGCGCACCGGTGCCGGTCCCGCACCAGCACACCCCGGCGCGACCACGGCGCGCGTCTTCGGAACGGCACCCGCACGTACCGGCACAGCCGGATCACCTGGGGCACCGGCAGCTCCACGCTCGCCGACCGCAGCCGCACACCGGAGTGCGCCTGCTCGACGACGGCCTTGTCCTGCAGCACCAGCACCACCGCACGGCGGAGCGACACCGTCGACAGCGGCTCGAAGCTCGCGTTGAGCACCAGCGTCTCGCGCATCCCGGTCACACCTCCCGAGTCCCCCCACCGAGCGGCGAGGTGGCTCCACTGTGCCCCGGGAGATCGGCCGCGACAACGCAATTAGCCCGTCGCGGGCTCCTCGTGCGTACCGATGAGCTGCGCCCGCGCGAGCGTGTGGAAGCGCAGGTTGAACCCCACGACGGCCGGCGTCGCCCCGGCGTCCGGCCCCAGCTTCTCCTGGTCCACCGCGTACACCGTGAACACGTACCGGTGCTCGCCGTCGCCGGGCGGCGGGGCCGCGCCCGTGAAGTCGTTGGTCCCCGCGTCGTTACGCACGGTCACCGCACCCCGCGGCAGCCCCACCATGTCCCCCGTGCCCGCACCCGCGGGCAGCTCCGTCACCGACGCCGGGATGTCGAACACGGACCAGTGCCAGAACCCGCTGCCGGTCGGCGCGTCCGGGTCGTAACAGGTGACGGCGAAGCTCTTCGTCCCCTCCGGGAACCCGGACCAGCGCAGCTGCGGCGAGGTGTTGCCCTTCGCCCCGATCTGCGCGTCGGGCAGGGGAGCGCCCTCCTTCACGTCGTCACTGGTGACGGTGAACGACGGCACCGCGGGGTGGAAGTCGTGGGGCAGCGGCGGCCGGTTCTGCTCGGGCACGTGAGACACCTCCAGGTGGCTGTGACGCAACGGACACGGCGCGGCGTGCGCGCGGACCCGTGATGCGGTACGCGGCACGCACGCCACGCCGGCCAGCCTAACGAGCGGCGGCCCGGTCACCGCCGCCACACGACGCGCGGCTCAGAACCAGTTGCGCCGCGACCCGACCTCGGAGATCCACTGGTTGAGGTACTCCGTCCAGTCGGTCTGCTGGAAGTCGGTCAGCCCCACCTGGAACATCCGGAACGAATCGCCCCCGTCGGAGAACAGCCCCGGCTTCTTGTCCATCTCCAGCACCACGTCCATCTGGTGCCCGTCGGCGAGGAACGTCAGCTCCACGGCCGTCAGCCCGCGGTACTGCTGCGGCGCGTAGAACTCGATCTCCTGGTAGAACGGCAGCCGCTGCCGCGTGTTGCGGATGTGCCCGCGCTCCAGGTCGGCGCTCTTGAAGCGGAAGCCGAGACCGCCGAACGCGTCGAGGATCGCCTGCTGCGCCGGCAGCGGGTGCACGGAGATCGGGTCGAGGTCCAGCGAGTCCACCGCCCGGGCGATCTCCAGCTCGGTCGTCACCCCCACGTTCATCCCCGGCAGCCGCTGCCCCAGGACGGACGTCACCGGAGTCTCCCACGGGATGTCCAGGCTGAACGACACGGTGTGCACGGCCTCCGGCTGGATCTCGAACGCCCCGCCGAGCCGCTGCCGGTGGAACTCGATGTCCTGCTTGTACTCGTTGTCGCCGCTCTCCACCTCGACCCGCGCCTGCAGCCCGACGGACAGCCCCTCGACCTCCTGGGCCACGGAACCGCCCTCGATCCGGACCTCGCCCTGCACGACGCCGCCGGGCACGACGTTCGCGTCGTTCAGCACCGTCTCCACCGACGCGCCACCTGCACCCAGACTGGCGAAAAGCTTCTTGAACCCCATGGCTGACTCCCCTGCTCCCCTCGTGGACTGCTCAACTACGCTCACCCGGCATGCCCCGTACTCCACTCGACCGCACGTCCTTCCGTCGGCCCGTACCGGAGGTGGCGCCGGATCTGCTGGGCCGAACACTACTGGGCCGGACAGCCGCCGGGACGCTCTCCCGCCGACTCCCCCCGGCGCACCGGGGCCGAGGTGTACGCGAGGAGAGCAGGACCCCGGTGCACCTGCGCATGCCGGGGCGGTCGGCATGAACATCGACCTCCTCGCCCAGCCCGCGGAAGAGGTCGCCCCGAAACTGCTGGGGAGCGTCCTGACCTGCCAGACCCCCGAGGGAACGGTGCGCATCGCCGTCACGGAGACCGAGGCGTACTCCGGCACCGACGACCCGGCCTCCCACGCCTACCGCGGCCGGACGGCCCGCAACGCGGTCATGTTCGGACCCGCAGGACACCTGTACGTCTACCGGTCCCACGGCCTCCACTGGTGCGCCAACGTCGTCACCGGGACGGACGGCACCGCCTCGGCCGTCCTCATCCGGGCGGGCAGGGTCATCGAGGGGGAGGACCTGGCACGCGGGCGACGAGGGGACAGGGTCGAGACCCCACGGCTCGCCCGAGGCCCGGGGAACTTCTGCCAGGCACTCGGCGTCACGGCGGAGCACAACGGCGCCGACCTCCTGAGAGGCACGTCGGTCGTGCTGTCCGAGGGCGAGCCGGTGCCGGCGGCGCTCATCCAGGCCGGTCCCCGGGTGGGCGTCAGCAAGGCCCACGACTGGCACCACCGCTTCTACCTCGCCGGCGACCCGACGGTCTCGGCCTACCGACTGAGCCCGAGAGCCAAGCCCTCCGCCAGGGCCTGAGCCGCCGTACACCTCGCCCACAGCCCACCGGTGAGCCTGCGCCTCGCCCGCGAGCCAGGGCGCCGCGCCCAGGCAGCCGGAGCTTGACTCGGTGGGGCGGGGTCCGTACTGTAGATAGAGCCGCAAACGGCGTGGTGTCGTGCACGCTCTGATGCCGACACCATCCTCCAGACGATCTTTCGTGAACTTGAGTCTTCTCTCGTTGCGCTTCCGTCGCAACTACAGAGACCCCAGTTTTGAAGCGAGGCGAAGGCTTCGCTACAGTGGTGGAAACCGAAGGGAAACGCCCGGAGAAGCCCGGTGAGGGCTTTGATGGAAGTGTCCGTTCTTTGAGAACTCAACAGTGTGCCAAGTAGTCGATGC
>NZ_BAAAPF010000217.1:0-12449 GCF_039531005.1 Streptomyces synnematoformans | reverse complement strand
GTCGCCGCCCTGGTGCTGCTCCTGCCCGCCGCCGCCCCCGCCGCGCTGCCCAGCGCCGCGGCCACGGCGCCCCACGCGCCCCGGGCGGCGGCGCCGGACTGCGCCGAGGAGTACCGGATCACGCACAAGCTGCCCGGCGGCACCGAGTGGCAGATGTGCTACCGCAACAACGACTACGCGGGCCTCGTCCTGGAGGACGTCTCGTACCGGCCCAAGGGCGCCCGCAACGCCGTTCCCGTGCTCAACAGCGCCCGGCTCGGCCAGATACACGTGCCGTACGACGACGGGAACATCGAGTACTACGACGTCACCGAGATCGCGCTCGGCTCCGCCCCGGTGTCGCTGAAGGCCAAGGACTGCCCCGGCGGCACCCGCCGCCCGGTCAGGACGGGCGGCGAAACGTACGACGCGGTCTGCGTCACCCAGCAGCCGCGCGGCTTCGCGCACTTCGGCAACAGCTGGGACGTCGGCGAGGAGAACGGCCGCAACGACAGCGCCCAGGGCGACGACCTCGTCGTCTACGCGATCCACTCGGCGGGTTACTACTACTACATCACCCAGTGGAACTTCTCCGACGACGGCACCATCACCGCCAAGGAGGGCGCCACCGGCAACCTCTCCCCCGGTGACTTCGACGCCTCCGACAAGCAGGGCTGGCCGATCGGCAAGGGCTCGCGCGACCGCGCGACCAGCCACCAGCACAACATCTTCTGGCGGCTGGACTTCCAGACCGACCGCTCGCGCCCGGCGAAGATCCAGCGGTACGACACGAAGCGCACCGGCACCGGCGACGGCGGCTACCCCGCGCAGGAGACGACCCGCACGAACGTCACCAGGGAGACCGCGGGCAACTCCGGCCAGCACCGCTGGTGGCGCGTGAGCGGCACCGCGGGCAGGAACGGCGACGGGCACATCCGCTCCTGGGAGCTGGTGCACAGCAACAACGCGCGCTACAAGGGGCGCAAGTTCACCGGCAAGGACGTGTGGTTCACGCAGTACAAGAAGTGCGAGAAGTACCCGAACCACAACCGGAGCTTCAACGAGAACTGCGCGAAGAACATCGTGGCCGCGACCGACGGCGAGCGACTGAAGCACCCGATCGTCTGGGTCAACGTCGGTTTCCACCACATCGCCCGCGACGAGGACCAGACGCCGATGCCGGTGCACTGGCAGGGCTTCCAGATCTCGCCGCGCGACGTGACGAACATGAGCCCGCTCACACCCGAGCGGCTGCGCAAGCCGCGGTACAACGGCGATCCCTTCGACGAGCAGGCGGCGCACGCGCACTGACGCGCGGACGCGCCCCGCGCCGCGCCCCCGTCCGGCTCCGGTCCGGGCGGGGGCGCCGTATTGTCGTCTCCACCCCCCGTGCTCTGTCTGTGCGTGAACCGAGGAGATGCCGATGCCCCCATCCGTCGTCCACCCGTCGCTGCGCGAGCAGATCCGCGAGCACATCGTGGAAGGCGTCGTCAGCGGCCGGTGGAAGCCGGGCGAGCGGATCGTGGAGCGGCGTATCGCGGTCGAGCTGGAGGTCAGCCAGACGCCGGTGCGGGAGGCGCTGCGCGAGCTGGAGAGCCTGCGGCTGATCGAGTCGGCGCCGAACAAGGGCGTACGGGTCCGCGACCTGACGGCGGCGGACCTGGAGGAGATCTACCCGGTACGGGCCGGGCTGGAGCAGATCGCGGCGGAGCTGGCGGCGCCGCGGCTGGCGGACGACGTCTCGGCGCTGGAGCCGCACGTGGCGGCGCTGCTGGAGGCGGACGCGAAGGGCGACGGCGGGGCGCAGGTCAGGCACACGGTGGCGTTCCACAGGGAGCTGGTGCGGGCGGCGGGCAACAGCGTGCTGCTGCACACGTGGGAGTCGCTGGGGATCGAGATCTACACGTCGCTGGCGATCCGCTGGCTGGGCACGAGGCAGCAGAGCTACGCGGAGGAGCACGCGGACATCGTCGAGGCGTTCCGGCGCCGCGACCCGGCGATCGCGGAACTGGTCAAGGACCACGTCCTGGGCTGCGCACCCACCTGACCGGGGCCCCCGCCCCCGGCCCCCCACCGGGGTTCCGCCCCGGTCCCCGTCCGGGGCTGCGCCCCGCATCCCCGGGGCTGCGGCCCGGCCCCGACGACGCCGCCTGTCCCTCCGGTTCCGTAGCCGGTCCGCGCGGCTTCGCCCGGGTCCCGGCTGCCCCGACGCCGGGACTCACCCCCGGCCCCGGGCCGCTGCCGTACCCCGCCGCGCCTGCCGCAGGCACTGCGTGCCGAGGGGGCTGGCACGGCATGCCGACTTTCGGATTCGCAGGTTATTTTGCCTTCCAACCTTTGATCGATCATCGATCGCAGACTTACAGTTCGGTCGAGGAGGTAGTGCCATGCAGAGTCAGCTCGACCAGCTCCCGGACCGCGACCCGCAAGAGACCGCCGAGTGGCGCGAGTCCCTGGACGCCGTGGCGCAGCACGCCGGGCCCGACCGGGCCGCGCAGCTGCTCCGCAGCACCGTCGCGCACGCCGGTGACACCGGTGTGGACGTCCCCGCGCTGCTGGAGACGCCGTACGTCAACACCATCCCCACGGCCGCGGAGCCCGAGCCGCCCGGCGATCCGGAGCTGGAGCGGCGGATCGCCGCGTGGAACCGGTGGAACGCCGCCGCCATGGTCACCCGCGGGTCGCGGTACGGGCTGGGCGGGCACATCGCCACCTTCGCCTCCGCGGCCTGGCTGTACGAGACCGGGTTCAACCACTTCTTCCGCGGCAAGGACGACCCCCGCGCCCCCGGCTCCGGCGACCAGCTCTACGTCCAGGGCCACGCCTCTCCCGGCGTCTACGCCCGCGCCTTCCTCGACGGCCGGCTCTCCGAGGCGCACCTCGACCGCTTCCGCCAGGAGGCCGCCCCGGGCGCCCCCGGCGCCGCCGAGGGCCTGCCCTCCTACCCGCACCCGCGGCGGCTGCCGTGGCTGTGGGAGTTCCCCACCGTCTCCATGGGCCTCGGCCCGATATCCGCGGTCTACCAGGCCCGCTTCAACCGCTACCTGACCCACCGCGGCATCAAGGACGCCTCCGCCAGCCGGGTGTGGGCCTTCCTCGGCGACGGCGAGATGGACGAGCCGGAGTCGACCGCCGCGCTCGCCCTCGCCGCCCGCGAACGGCTGGACAACCTCACCTTCGTCATCAACTGCAACCTGCAGCGCCTCGACGGCCCCGTACGCGCCAACTTCAAGGTCGTGCAGGAGCTGGAGGCGCAGTTCCGCGGCGCCGGCTGGAACGTCGTCAAGTCGCTGTGGGGCTCCGCCTGGGACGAGCTGCTGGCGCTCGACACCACCGGCGCGCTCGTCCGCCGGCTCCGGGCCGTGCCGGACGCGCAGTTCCAGACGTACGCCACGCGCGACGCCGCGTACATCCGCGAGCACTTCTTCGGCGCCGAACCGGCGCTGGCCGAGCTGGCGAAGCTGCTGACCGACGACAAGATCCTCGACTGCTTCCACGTCTCCCGCGGCGGCCACGAGCCGCGCAAGGTCTACGCCGCGTACCGGGCCGCCGTCGCGCACGAGGGCGCGCCGACGGTGATCCTGGCGCAGACCGTCAAGGGCTACAGCCTCGGCAAGGGCTTCGAGTCGCGCAACGCGAACCACCAGATGAAGAAGCTCACGATGGCGGAGTTCCGCGACATGCGGGACCTGCTGGAGCTGCCCGTCCCGGACAGCGCGCTGGCCGGCGACCTCGTGCCGTACGCCCACCCGGGCCCCGACTCCCCCGAGGTGCGCTACCTCCAGGAGCGCCGCGCCGCCCTCGGCGGCCCGGCGCCGGCGCGCCGGGTGCACCCGGTGGCGCTGCCGGAGCCGTCGGCGAAGCCGTTCGACGCGCTGAAGAAGGGCTCGGGCAGCCAGGAGATCGCGACGACCATGGCCCTGGTGCGCCTGGTCAAGGACCTCATGCGGGAGAAGGAGACCGGCCGCCGCTGGGTGCCGGTGGTGCCGGACGAGGCGCGGACCTTCGGCATGGAGTCGCTCTTCCCGAGCGCCGGCATCTACTCCCCGCTCGGCCAGAACTACGATCCGGTCGACCGCGACCAGCTCCTCTACTACAAGGAGGCGGCGGACGGGCAGATCCTCAACGAGGGCATCACCGAGGCGGGTTCGCTCGCGGACTTCACCGCCGCGGCCACGTCGTACGCGACGCACGGCGAGCCGATGATCCCGTTCTACATCTTCTACTCGATGTTCGGCTTCCAGCGCACCGGCGACCAGTTCTGGGCGCTCGCCGACCAGTTGGGCCGGGGCTTCGTCATCGGCGCCACCGCCGGCCGCACCACCATGACCGGCGAGGGCCTGCAGCACGCCGACGGCCACTCCCCGCTGCTGGCCGCCACCAACCCCGCGGCGCTGATCTACGACCCGGCGTTCGCGTACGAGGTGGCGGTCATCGTCAGGGACGGGCTGCGCCGCATGTACGGGCACGCCGCCCCCGACGAGGACGCGGACGTCTTCTACTACCTCACCGTCTACAACGAGCCGAAGGTGCAGCCGCCCATGCCCGCGGGCGAGGGCGTCGAGGAGGGCATCGTCCGCGGCCTCTACCGCTACCGGACCGCCGCGCTCCCCGGCCCTGACCTCCCCGCCGGGGCAGCCGCGGACGGCGCCCCGCGCGCCCAGCTGCTCGCCTCCGGCACCGCCATCCACTGGGCGCTCGCCGCCCAGCAGCTGCTCGCCGAGGACTGGGGTGTCGCGGCCGACGTCTGGTCCGCCACCTCCTGGAGCGAGCTGCGCCGCGACGCCCTGTCCTGTGACGCGGCGCAGCTTCGGGGCGAGGACCGGGTCCCCTACGTCACCCGTGCTCTGGAAGGCGCACCGGGCCCGGTTCTCGCCGTCAGCGACTGGATGCGGCAGGTGCCCGACCAGATCGCGCAGTGGGTCCCGCAGGAGTACACGTCGCTGGGCACGGACGGCTTCGGCCTCTCGGACACCCGCGAGGCGGCCCGCCGGCACTTCGGGGTCGACGCGGAGTCGATCGCGGTGGCGGTGCTGGACCGGCTGGCGCGGCGCGGCGAGGTGAAGAAGGAGACGGTCGCGGAGGCGGCGGCGACGTACGGACCGGCCTGACGGACCGGCCTCACGGACCGGCCCGACGGGCCCGGTGCCGCCGGCCCGCGAAAGACCACGGGTCCGGCCCGCGCGGCGCGCGGACCGGACCCGTGGGGCCGCCGGGGCGGCTCAGTCCCGTTCGTCGGGGTAGGTGCGCAGCTTGAGCAGCGCCGCGATGAGGCCGCCCCACACGATCACGATCGCGACGATCAGCATGACGATGGCGCTCGCCGACATCAGCGGCTCCCTTCCTTGGGCTGGGGGTCGTCCACGGGCCCGGCGTCCGCCGCCGGGCCGCCGATGTCGCCGTGGCGGCGCCAGGGGATGAGCGAGAGCAGCACGGCGACGACCAGGACGCCGCCGGCGACGCCCCAGCCGGCCCAGCCGAGGAACGAGGTGGGATAGCCCTCGTAGTTCTCGTCGAACTCCGTGCGCAGGCTGTCGACCATCATCCAGCCCAGCACCAGCGGCGTGACGACGCCCAGGAAGAACAGCCACCAGCGGCCCAGCCGCACCGCGGAGGTCGCGTTCGCGTCCCGCTGCAGCAGCGGCAGCCGGCGCAGCGCCCAGGCCACCACGACGACGGACACCAGGGCGGCCAGCGCGATGCCGTACTGGTTGATGAAGTGGTCGGAGGCGTCGAGCAGCGTCAGCCCGCCGTCGGTGGAGAACGCCAGCGTGGAGACCGCGGTCAGCACGACGCCGACGCTCAGGACGGCCGCCTTGCGGGACAGGCCCGTGCGGTCCTCGACCGCCGCGACCTGCACCTGGACGATGCTCACCAGCGAGGTGAGGCCGGCGATCACCAGCGACAGGAAGAACATCACGCCGAAGAAGGCGCCGCCCGGCATGCTGGAGATGATCTGCGGGAACGCCACGAACGCCAGCCCGACCCCGGAGGTCGCCAGGTCGTTGACGCCGATGCCCTGCTCCGCGGCCATGAAGCCGAGCACGGAGAACACCCCGATGCCCGCGAGGATCTCGAACGAGCTGTTGGCGAAGCCGGCGACGAGCGCCGAGCCGGTCAGATCCGACTTGCGGCCCAGGTACGAGGCGTACGTGATCATGATGCCGAAGCCGATGGACAGCGAGAAGAAGATCTGCCCGTAGGCGGCGACCCACACGCTGCCCTCGGTGAGCGCGTCCCAGTCCGGCTTGAACAGCGCGTTCAGGCCCTCGCTGGCCCCGTCCAGCGTGATCGCGCGGACGACGAGGATGCCGAAGAAGACCAGCAGCGTCGGGATGAAGACCCGGTTGGCCCACTCGATGCCGCGGCGCACGCCGAACCAGAGGATGACGAGGGTGACCAGCCACACGCCGAGCAGCGGCCACATCACGCCGGGCACGAACTTCGAGAAGGTGCCCGGCTCGCCGGCCTTGAGGAAGTCCCCGGCGAAGAAGGCGTTGGGGTCGTCGCCCCACGACTCGTTGACGGAGAAGCCGACGTAGCGCACGGCCCAGGCCAGGATGACGGCGTAGTAGGCGGCGATGACGAAGCAGATCGCCACCTGCCACCAGCCGATCACCTCGGCGGGGCGGGACAGCTGCCGGTAGGCCCCCGGCGGGGAGGACCGGTAGCGGCGGCCGACGACGTATTCCATGATCAGCAGCGGCAGCCCGGCCGTCAGCAGGGCGAGCAGATACGGCACGAGGAAGGCGCCGCCGCCGTTGTCGTACGCGATGTAGGGGAAACGCCAGATGTTGCCGAGTCCGACCGCCGACCCGATCGCGGCGAGCAGGAAGCCCGCCCTTGTGCCCCAACGCTCCCGAGGCTGGTTCGACATACAAAACTCTCTTGTTCTTGGTGCAGGACCAACAGACGCTATCAGCGGCGATGCAGGATGGCGGGCATGCGCGCCGCCCGTCTCATTCACCTGGTCCTGCTTCTCCAGTCACGTGCCGCCATGACCGCCGCCGAACTGGCGGAGCGGCTGGAGGTCTCCGAACGGACCGTCGCGCGCGACGTGCAGGCGCTGACGGAGGCCGGGGTTCCGGTCTACGCCGCCCGCGGGCGGGCCGGCGGCTACCGGCTCGTCGGCGGCTACCGCACCCGGCTGACCGGGCTGGGGCGGACCGAGGCGGAGGCGCTGTTCCTCTCCGGGGTGCCGGGCGCGCTGCGGGACATGGGGCTGGCGGACGCGGCGTCCGCGGCGCGGCTGAAGGTGTCGGCGGCGCTGCTGCCGGAGCTGCGCGGCGCGTCGGACAGCGTGGCGCAGCGGTTCCACCTGGACGCGCCGGGGTGGTGGCGGGAGCCGGACGCGCCGGAGCTGCTGCCGGCGGTGGCGGAGGCGGTGTGGGCGGACCGGCGGCTGGCGGTGACGTACCGGAGGCGGCCGGACGCGGCGGCGGTGGAGCGGGAGCTGGAGCCGTACGGGCTGGTGCTGAAGGCGGGGGTCTGGTACCTGGTGGCGCGGGTGCCGGGCGGCGGTTCCGGCGGCGGTGCGGGGGCGGAGGGGGCGTTCCGGGTCTACCGGGTGGAGCGCTTCGAGCGCGCCGAGCAGCTCGGGGCGTACGGGGTCGGTGCGGACGGCGGGGAGGCCGCGGGCGGCGGGGGCGCCGGGAGCGGCGACGCGGGGGGCTTCGAGCGGGACGAGGACTTCGACCTGCCGGGCTTCTGGGCGGAGCGGGCGGCGGCCTTCGCGCGCTCCATCCTGCACGACGAGGTGACCGTGCGGCTCTCCCCCGACGGCCTGCGGCGGCTCCCGTTCGTCACGGACCGGGCCGCCGCCGAGGACGCGGTCGCCGGCGCCGGGGAGCCGGACGACCGGGGCTGGACGGCCGTCCGGCTGCGGGTGGAGTCGCAGGACGTCGCGTACACCCAGCTGCTCGCCCTCGGGCCCGACGCGGAGGTGCTGCAGCCGCCGGAGCTGCGCGCGCGGTTCGCGGCGGCGGCGGCCCGCAGCGCCGAGCTGTACGGGCCGGAGCCCTACGGGCGGAGCCGGTAGCTCTCCGGGTCACCGGGGTCCTCGCCGGCCATGACGCGCGCGAAGTACGGCCAGCTGTCCGGCACCGTGCCGTCGGCGTCCGTGAACCCGTACTCCTTCGCGACCTGCCCGCTGTACAGCGACGCCCCGTTCCACCGCGCCTTGTCCGGATCCGCCGCCAGCGCCGCCACCGCGCGGCCGACGAGGACGGGCGACTCGGAGAGCGCGAAGTGCTTCTCCTTGGCGACCGCGTCGCGCCAGTTCTCCTCGGTCACCCCGAAGTGGTCGAGCATCTGCTCGGAGCGCAGGAAGCCCGGGGTGAGGGAGAGCGCGGTGGCGCCGGCGTCCTTCAGCTCGTGGCTGAGGTTGAACGCCATCCGGATCGGGGCGTTCTTGGTCAGGTCGTAGAAGAACGACTCGCGGTACGCCCTGTTGGCCTCGGCCGTGCCGTCGGTGACCTCGATCAGCAGGCCGCCGCCGGTGCGCAGCAGCAGCGGCAGCGCGCAGTGGCTGGTGATGATGTGGGTCTGCACGCCGAGTTCCAGCATGCGCATGCCGCGGTCGAGGTCGAGCTCCCACATCTTCCCGTCGAACTCGATGAGGTGCTCCCCGCCCCAGACGTCGTTCACCAGCACGTCGAGCCGGCCGTGGTCGCGCTCGATACGGGCGACCAGGTCCCGTACCCGGTCGACTTCGAGGTGGTCGACGGGGACCGCGACGCCCTCGCCGCCGGCCGCGGTGACCAGTTCCCCCGTCTCCTCGATGGTCTCGGTCGTGCGGCCGACCTCGCTGACGCGCTCCCGGGTCGTTCGGCCCGTGGCGTACACGGTGGCGCCGAGGACGCCCAGCTGCACCGCGATCGCCCGGCCCGCGCCCCGCGTGGCGCCGGCGACCAGCGCAACCCTCCCGCGCAGCGGCCGCTGCCCGGCGCCCGGCACGGCCGTGTCCTGCGTGTGCTGCGTGTGCTGCATGTCCTGGCTCTGCTCTTCGCTCATGCGCACACCGTGGCACCGAAACCGGACACCTTCTGTCAGGTTTCCCGGCAGGTTGCGAAAGGGTTCCGGCAGGTGCCGATCCCGCCGCTCCGCGTGCGTGCGCGCGGCGGAAGGCAGATGCTGGACCCGTGATGGAGGAGTCGGAGTTCTGGGAGCTGATCGACAGCACCCGCGAGGCCGCCGAGGGCGACCCCGCGGAGCAGGCCGACCTGCTCGTGGACCGGCTGACCGAGCTGGACCCGGACGCCGTGACGGACTTCGCCTGCCACTTCGAGTCGCGGATGGACCGGGCGTACCGCATGGACCTGTGGGGCGCCGCGTGGGTGCTGCTGGACGGGGCCAGCGACGACGCCTTCGACTCCTTCCGCAGCTGGCTCGTCGGGCAGGGCCGGACGGTCTTCGAGGGCGCCCTGCACGAGCCGGACGACCTCGCCGAGCTGCTGGCCGACTTCGACGAGGAGACGGACGGGGAGGCGGACGACCTGGCCTTCGCGGCGGACGAGGCGTACGAGCGGCTGACAGGGCTGAAGCTGCCGGAGCTGGGGCTGCCAGAGGGGCCGGCGGAACCGGTGGGGGAGGCGATCGACTTCGAGGACGAGCGGGTGCTGGCGCGGCGGTTCCCGAAGCTGTGGGCGCTGTACCGGGAGGACTGAGGAGACGGGAACGGGGACGGGACCGGGGCCGGGGCGCGTGCGTCGGAGCGGCGTGCGCCGGAACGGGGTGCCTCAGAGCAGCGTGCGGCCCATCAGCACGTCGTCCACGTACGCGCCGTCCAGCAGGAACTCCTCCGGCAGCACCCCCTCCACCGCGAACCCCTCCGACTCGTACAGCCGCCGCGCCGGCGCGTTGTGGCCCAGCACCCGCAGCGTCAGCCGCCGCGCGCCGGCCGCGCGGGCGTGCTCCGCCGCCGCGCGCAGCAGCGCCCGCGCGACGCCGGCGCCGCGGACGTCGGGGGCGACGACGAGGCCCTGGATCTGGCGGACGTGCGCGTTGACCGGCAGCGCGGTCGGGGGTACGACGCAGACGTAGCCGACGACGCGGGCCGCGTCCCCGGGGCTGGCGGCGGGGGCGGCGGCGGGCAGCTCGGCGACGAGGTAGTCGTCGGTGCGGTGCCGGTCGTCGAAGAACGGGGCGCCGGGGCTGGGCGGCTCCGTCACGGCGTGCAGGTGCGACCAGGTGGCGACGTCGAGTGCGCGGAGGAGATCGCCGTCGGCGGCTCTCGCGGGGCGTATGCGCAGCTCGCCGCCGCCGGCCGCCCCGGCGGGGTGCACGTGGGTCATCGACTCACTGTGGCACGGGCTGCCCCGGTGCGGCACATGAGGGCAGGATGGGCTCATGCGTATCGCGGTCTCCGGCACCTCCGGACTCATCGGCTCCGCCCTCGTCCGCTCGCTGCGGGCCGACCGGCACGACGTCCTGCGGCTGGTACGGCGGGAGGCGAGCGCCCCGGACGAGGTGTCGTGGGACCCGGATCGGGCGTACGTCGACGCCGCCCGGCTCACCGGCTGCGACGCCGTCGTGCACCTCGCCGGGGCCGGCATCGCCGACCGGCGCTGGACGGAGAGCTACAAGCGGGTCCTGCGCGACAGCCGGGTGCTGGGCACCGCGGCCGTCGCCGACGCCGTCGCCTCGCTCGACCGGCCGCCGTCCGTCCTCGTCTGCGGCAGCGCCGTCGGCTACTACGGCGACACCGGCGACCGCCGCGTCGACGAAACCGCCCCGCCGGGCCGGGGGTTCCTCGCCGACCTGTGCCAGGAGTGGGAGGCCGCGGCCGGCCCGGCGGCGGAGTCGGGGATCCGCACCGCCTACGCGCGCACCGGCCTGGTGGTGGCCCGCAAGGGCGGGGCGTGGGGGCGGCTGTTCCCGATCTTCCGGGCCGGGCTGGGCGGCCGGCTCGGCAACGGCCGGCAGTACTGGAGCTTCATCTCCCTGCACGACCACGTCGCCGCGCTGCGCCACATCATCGACACCGAGTCGCTCTCCGGGCCGGTCAACCTCACCGGCCCGGAGCCGGTGACCAACCGCGAGGTGACGGCGGCGATGGGGCGGGTGCTGCGGCGGCCGACGCCGTTCCCGGTGCCGGCGGCGGCGCTGCGGCTGGCGCTGGGCGGGTTCGCGGAGGACGTGCTCGGCAGCCAGCGGGTGGTGCCGCGGAAGCTGCTCGACTCGGGGTTCACGTTCGCGTTCCCGGGCATCGAGGACGCGCTGCGGGCGGCGCTGCGGGGGTAGCGGGCCCCGGCCGGCCGGCTGCGGAGGGGGCGGCGCGGGGGGCCGGTGGCGCGGGGGGCGCGCCGGGTGTGCGTCCGTGCCCTTGTGGTGCGCACCTGGCCGGCGCCACCATCCGACCTATCGTCATCGGCACGCGTCCACGCCGGTACGCGGATACGGCCATGCCCAGCTGGGCATCAAACAGGCGTCCAGAGGCGTCCGAGAGCGCTCGGTCGCGGACGCACAACCCCGGGAGGCACCCGTGCCCCAAGCCGCAGGAAGCACGGACCCCGTAGACGTCGTCGTCGTAGGCGCCGGGCTCGCCGGTCTCTCCGCGGCCCACCACCTGGTCGGAGCGGGTCTCGACGTGACCGTGCTGGAAGCGGACGAGCAGGTCGGCGGGCGGATGGCCACCGACCACGTGGACGGTTTCCGGCTGGACCGCTCGCTGCAGCTGCTCAACACCTCGTACCCGGAGCTGCGTCGGATACCGGGGCTCGCGGGGCTGCCGCTGTGCCCGCTCGGCGGTGACGTGGTCGTCTGCGCGGGCGGGCGGCGGCAGCGTATCGGCGGATCGAGGGGCACGGGGGGCGCGTTCACTACGGCGAGCGCCTTCGCCAGCGCCGCGCGTGCGCCCCGGGGCGGTTTCATCGACCAGGCCTGGCTCTCCGCGGCGCTGGCCCGGCTGGCCGCCGTGCCCACCGCGCGGCTGCTGGCCCGGCCCGAACGCCGGGCCGCGGACGCCCTGGCCGTGCGGGGACTGCCGCCGCGGATAGCGGCGGGCTCCCTGCGGCCGCTGCTGGTGGCCCTGCTCAACGACCCGGCGCTGACCACGTCGAGCCGCTCCGCCGACCTGGCGCTGCGGTCGTTCGCACGCGGGCGGCTGTGCCTGCCGGCGGGCGGGGCGGCGACGGTGCCGCGGCGGCTGGCGGCGGGGCTGCCGCACGGGACGGTGCGGACGGGGGTGCGGGCGGTGTCGGTGTCGACGACCGCGGTGCGGACCGAGGGCCACGGGGTGCTGCGCTGCCGGTCGGTGCTGGTGGCCACGGGTGCGCGGGCGGCGGCGGGGCTGCTGCCGGGGCTGCGGCTGCCGGGGTTCCACCCGGTGACGGTGCTGCACCACAGCGCCCCGGCGGAGTCGCTGCCGGGCGGCGGCGGGGGCGGCGCGGCACGGGGTGGTGCGGAAGCGCCCGGGGCGGCCGGAGCGCCGGAGCAGGCGAAGTCGGAGGCCAAGCGGTCTTAGGAAGACA
>NZ_BAAAPF010000216.1:0-12482 GCF_039531005.1 Streptomyces synnematoformans | reverse complement strand
ATGCCGGGGCACGTGCGCCCGTCCCGGCGCCTGCGCGGCGCCCGGGGCCGTGCGCCTGCTCGGGCGGTGCGCCTGCCGGGGGCCGTAAGCCCGCCGGGGGCGGCCTACGCCCCGCCGCCCCCGCTCTGCTCCCGCAGCGGTGCCAGCGCCGCCGCGATGTGCGCCTCCGCCGCCGGGCGGTCGACGCCGAGCCGGGACAGCACGCCGTCGCCGTTCTCCTGCTCCAGCAGCGCCAGCAGGATGTGCTCCGTACCGACGTAGTTGTGCCCCAGCCGCAGCGCCTCGCGGAAGGTCAGCTCCAGCGCCTTCTTCCCCGCCGCGTTGTACGGGACCAGCTCCGGGACCGTGCCCCCCGCCGGCCGCGGCAGCGCGGCGACGGCCTCCTGCCGCACGGTGTCCAGCAGGATGTCCTGCGCCGTGATCGCCGCCGCGCCGATGCCGGCGGGGTCGGCGATCAGCCCGAGGACGAGGTGGGCGGGGCCGATCTCGGTGTTGCCGGCGGCGCGGGCCTCGTTCTGGGAGGCCATCACGACGTTCTTGGCGCGGGCCGTGAAGCGCGCGAAGCCCTCGCTCGGGTCCAGCGTGACGCCCTCGTCCGCGCCCTTGGTCACGAACCGCTTCTGGGCCGCCTGCCGGGTGACCCCCATGCTCTTGCCGATGTCGGTCCACGAGGCGCCGGAGCGCCGCGCCTGGTCGACGAAGTGGCCGATGAGGTGGTCGGCCACCTCGCCGAGGTGGTCCGCGGCGACGACGGCGTCGGTGAGCTGGTCGAGAACGTCGGTGTGGACCTTCTTGATGGCCTCGATCAGGTCGTCGAGGCGTACGGGGTTGGTCGAGCGCGTGGGTTCCGTCATGCTGACAACCGTAGGTTGACACCCCCTGAACGTCAACCTTCGGTTGACACCGTACGGAAGTGGGTGGTCAGCCGGTGGTCCTCGGTCAGGACGTGGAAGGCCAGGGCCGGCGGCTGGTCGAGATGGACGTGGTGGTCCGCGTGCGCCTGCCGCTCCCAGGGCAGCCGGACGGTGTTGACGACGCCGGGGGCGACGAGCAGCGGGCGGCCGGCGAAGGTGGTCGCGGCGGCGGTGTGCGCGTGACCGGCGAGGAAGGCCGTGATCCGGGGGTGCCGCCCGGCCAGCTCCGCGAGCCGCCCCGCGTCGAACTGCCGGATCCCGTCGACGTACGGGACGTGCAGTTCGACCGGCGGGTGGTGGAACGCGACGAGCACGGCGTCCCCCTCCGGCGCCCGCCCCACCTCCGCCGCCAGCCACTCCAGCGTCTCGTCCCCGAGCCACCCCTCCGGCTTCCCCGGCACCGACGAGTCGCACGCCAGCACCGTGAACCCGGCCCCCCGGTACACCTGGTCAACGGCCCCCGCATCCCCCGCATCCCCCGCGTCCGCCGCATCCGTCGCGTCCCCGAGCAGCCCGCGCCGGAAGGCGCCCCGGTCGTCGTGGTTGCCGGGGCAGACCAGCACCGGATGCCGGGAGTCGAGCAGGCCGCGGGCCGTCGCGTACTCCTCGTCCGCCCCGTGGTCGGCGACGTCGCCGGTGACGAGGACGAGGTCGAGGTCGTACGGCAGGTCCTCCAGGTAGTCGACCACCGCCCGCGTGCGACGGACGCTGCGCTCGTCGTCGATGTGGATGTCGCTGAGATGCGCGATCACGGCCATGGTGTGTTCCCTCCCTGGACCGACCCCGGTGTGCGTGCCGGGAACCCTCTGACCGGCGACGCTACGGCCCGGGCAGGCCGGCCGGGAACGGCCACCTGCGAGGCGGTGGCCCGGGGCGGGCTCAGACGCGGACCACGAGCTTTCCCCGGGTGTGTCCGCGTGCGGCGGCGCGTGTGCGTCCGCGATCCGTTCGAGGGGGTAGGTCCGCTCGATGCGGGGTGTGTAGCGGCCCTGCCGGCCGAGTTCGCCGGCTTCGGCGAGGAGCGCGGGGTCGTTCTCGGCGTTGGCCAGGTGCACCCCCAGGCGGTGGGCGTTGGCGTAGTCGGCGACCGTCGCCACCCGGGCGGGGTCGCCGGTGATCGCGATGAGATCGGCCAGGGAGCCGGAGGCCGCGGTGTCGAGGGCGAGGTCGACACCGCCCGGGGCGAGGGCGGCCAGGCGCTGCGCGAGACCGGGGCCGTACGTGGTGGGGACGGCCCCGAGACCGGAGAGGAACCCGTGGTTGCGCGCACCGGCGGTCCCGATCACGGTGGCGCCCCGGGCCACCGCGATCTCGACCGCGGCGCTGCCGACGCCCCCGGCGGCGCCCTCGACGAGGAGGGTGCGCCCCCGCAGCGGGCCCAGCGCGTTGAGCCCGCCCAGCGCGGTCACCGACGCCAGCCCGGCGCCCGCGGCCTCCTCGTCGCTCCACGCCCCCGGCGCGGGGGCCCAGGCCGAGAACACGGCCAGCTCCGCCGTCGCACCGGTGACACCCCCCAGCCCGAAAACCCGCTCACCGACGCGCACTCCCCGCACCCCCGCACCGGTCGCGTTGACCACGCCGACGGCGTCCCGCCCGGGAATGGCGGGCAACTCCACGGGAAGCACGTCCCGCACCGCACCGGAACGCACCTTCCAGTCGACGGCGTTGACCCCGGCCACCGTGACGCGGACACGGATCTCCCCGCCCCCGGGATGCGGCTCCGCCACCTCCTCGACCACGAGAGTCTCCGCACCGCCGTACTGGTGATACCGGACTGCGCGCATGACGCTCTGCCTTTCCCCGCGGCCGAACCGGCCGTGTGCGTGAGCCCTCCACGCTAAAAGCTCACGCCAACGTCAGGTGCAAGCCGAGCGCGCCGACCAGGCCGTGTGGGCTCAGCGTCGGTCGGTGGCCCGCGGGTGCCCGGTGCCTGCGAAGGTGATCCAGCAGGTCTCGCGGGCGGTGTCCAGGAGGTACCAGATGCGTCCGCCGCCGGTCACCTCGATCTGCCACTGCTCGCAGGTCCGTCCGCGGTGGGTTCCGTGTGCCAGACCGCCCTTGAGGCGGTGGTGCCGGGACGTCTCGGTGACGGGTCTCGGGGCGGTGCGCATGGTCGCCCAGGCGCGGTAGGTGTTCTCGCGGGCCTGCTGGGCGAGGTTCTCCCAGCCCTTGGCCGAGGCTGCGTCAGCGAAGCGGACTTCCCAGTGGCCGTCCGGCGCCGGGGGCGCGGCGCGGTCGCCGCGACCCGCAGTCATGCGACGTCCCGGGGGTCCGGCACCGGGCCGTAGTCTTCGCCGTGGTCCCGGGTCAGCGCGGCCAGCAGTTCCGGGTCGGAGTAGACCTCGGCGGTGTGCTGCCAGGCGACGAGCAACTGGGCGACCGACGCGCTGTTGCCGAGCGAGTCGGCGGCCCGCATGGTGTCGACCAACTCGACAGCGAAGGCGTGCAGATCGGACTCGGGCAGGAAACGGACCCACGGGAACGCGTCCGGCAGTATGTTGAGGAGTAGTTCCATGCTGCCGGGCTCCCGGCGCGCCATGGCGGCCAGCATGCGCGTGGCTGCTGACACCACCGTCTGGTCCTGCTCGGCCCGTGCCGCGGTGGTGAGGACCAGATCCTCTCCGTCTCTGCGGTGCAGGAGCAGGCTCGGCGATTCCTGGAGCCGGGCAAGCGTCTGCTTGTTCTTGTTCACCAGCTCGGAGAAGTTCACGGCCGCGTTTTCGGTAGCCATGACTTTGAAACTACTTCGAAAGTATCCGACGCGCCATCACCCAGAAGGGTGGCGCTGGGCGTCGGTGTCCGCCGGGGTGCACAGGTGCGGGGGTGCGTGGGCGGCGTCGTGGACCTCGATGCGTACGGCGTCGTCCTCGACGGCGACGTGGACCCGGAAATCGCGGCCGCGCGGTCGGGTACGCCTACGGGGCGATGCTTGCTCCCGGTGGGTGGTGGAAGGGAAGTGAGCGGCGGCGTGATCTGCGCGGGTCCGTGTTCGCCCTCTCGGAGCTGATGGTGCTGCCGACGTGGCGTGGGACCGGTCGCGCCAGGAGGATCCATGACGCACTGGTCGGTCCCGTGGCGGCGGACATGGTGTCGCTCCAGGTGGAGACCGCGCACGCCAAGGTCGTCCGCCTGTACGAGGGCTGGGGTTACGAGAAGGCCGACGAGTTCGGGCCGGACGACGGCTGGCCCCGGTACACGGTGATGGTGAAGCGGCTGATCCGCTCAGCGTTTCCGGCCGACTCCGCAGTACCCGAACACCGGGGGCGGCGTGCCGAAACGGGTCCGCTCGGGCCGCCACCGGCTCATGGACACCACACCCGGCTCGATCACCTCAAGGCCCTCGAAGAACGCGCTGATCTCCTCCCGGGACCGGGGAGTGAGCGGGACGTCGGCGGATTCGTTGTACTCGTCCTGCGCTGCCCGGTTCTTCGCGGCGACCTCCTCGCCGCCCAGGGACGGGTCGAGGGTGGCGTGGGTGAGCGCCAGGTGGCTTCCTGCCGGCACGGCGTCGAGCAGGCGGCGGACGATGGCGCGGACCTGGTCGTAGTCCGGGACGAAGTGGAGTATGCCCAGCAGGGTGATGGCTACCGGCCGGCTGAAGTCCAGCGACTTGGCCGCGCGCGCCAGGATCTCCTCGGGGTCGCGGAGGTCGGCGTGGATGTAGTCGCAGGTGCCCTCGGGTGTGGAGGTGAGCAGAGCGCGGGCGTGGGTGAGGACCAGGGGATCGTTGTCGACGTAGACGATGCGCGAACTCGGCGCGGCGCGCTGGGCGACCTCGTGGGTGTTGTTCATCGTCGGCAGCCCGGTGCCGATGTCGAGGAACTGGCGGACCTCCGCCTCGGCGACCAGGTACCGCACGGCCCTGGCCAGGAACGCGCGGTCGGTGCGGGCGATGTCGGTGATCTGGGGGAATGCCGCCTTGTACGCTTCCGCGGCCTGGCGGTCCACCGCGTAGAAGTCCTTGCCGCCGAGAAAGTAGTTCCACACCCGCGCGGAGTGCGGGACGCTGCTGTCGATCGTCTGACCGGGGTCTTCGTCGTGCATGGGGCCTCTCCTGTAACCGGTTGGCGCTCAACATAGCGCTGCCCCCGGCCCGGATCACCCAGCCGAGCGGTACGGGGTGCAGCGCTGCCCCGCTGCCCCGCTGCCCCGCTGCCTCGCCGAGCTGCCATGGGTGGCCTATAGTGGGGCTATGACGACGACGATTCAGGTCTCCCGTGAAGTCCGGGATCATCTGGCCGAGCTTGCCAAGGAGCGGGGGATGAGCCTGGGCCAGCTGGTCCAGGCTCTCGCGGCCGAGCAGCCGACGGCGGCCCAGCGGGCCGAGCGCCTGGCCGCCGACCGCGAGGTCGCGCGCCGCCTGATCGGTATCGACCTGAGCGACGAGGAGTTCGACCAGGCTCCCGACGTCCTCGGCAACATCTACAGGATGGCCGCCGAGAAGGCCCGCGCCGCCCGGGGCAGCGCGGCTTGATCATCCTCGACACCGGCGCGGTCAAGGCTCTCGCCACCGGGCACAAGGCGCTGAACCTGCTCGCGGGCAACATGGCCCACACCCCCGGCGACCAGCTGCGGATCCCCGCCCTGTGCCTGATGCAGGCCGAGGCCGGCGAGGAGCATCTGCACCGCCGGGTGCTGGCCTTCTCCTCGGTCGTCGTCGACCCGCTCGACGCCATGGCCGCCGCCTCGGTGGGGACCATGGTCCGCGACGGCTACGGCGCCTCCGACACCTGCCACGCCCTGTACTGCGCCCTACCCCGGGCCGAGTTCACCGGGATGTCGATCCTGCTGACCGAGGCCGAGGGGGACTACCCGCCGGGCGTCGTCACCATCGACATCAACTCGCCCGGCACGCTCGGCTTCCCCTGACGGTCGGACCGCCTGCCGCCACGTCGATGCCACCGCCCGTCGTGGGGTCAGTTGGCCGGCAGGCGGGACAGGGCCAGGTTCAGCTCCAGGACGTTGACCCGCTCGTTGCCCAGGAAGCCCAGGTCGCGGCCCTCCGTGTGGGCGTTCACCAAGTTCTCGACCTGCGCCTGCGCCAGGCCGTTCTCCTTTGCTACGCGGCCGACCTGGATCTCCGCGTACGCCGGGGAGATGTGCGGGTCCAGCGCCGAGGCCGAGCCGGTGACCGCGTCCTTCGGGACGGCCGACGGCGGGACGTCGTTGAAGGCGGCGACCTGCTTCCGGGTCTCCCGTACCGACTTCACCAGCGTGGCGTCGGAGGCGCCTAGCTGGGAGGAGCCGGTGGTCAGGGGGTCGTAGGCGCTGTGGGAGGGGCGGGGCTGGAACCACCGGGGGTCGGGCTTGTCCGTGCCCTTGAGGTTCCAGGTCTGGCCGATCAGCTTCGAACCGGCCTCCCGGCCCTCGTACTCCACCTGCGAGCCGTTGGCCTGGTCCGGGAACGCGGCCTGCGCTATCCCCGTGACCGCCAGCGGGTAGACCACGCCGGTGACCACGCTGAGCACGAGCAGCGCGCGCAGCGCGCTGAACAGCAGCCGGGCGGTGGTGCGTGCGGAAGTGTTCATCGGGGTCCCTCAGCCGATTCCGGGGATGAGCGAGACGACGAGGTCGATCAGCTTGATGCCGAGGAACGGGGCCGCCAGCCCGCCGAGGCCGTAGACGGCGATGTTGCGGCGGAGCATCCGGTCGGCGCTGACCGGGCGGTACCGCACGCCCCGCAGGGCCAGCGGTACCAGCGCGACGATGACCAGCGCGTTGAAGACGACCGCGGAGAGGATCGCCGACTCCGGCGAGGACAGCCGCATGACGTTCAGGTCGTCCAGGCCCGGGTAGGCGGCGGCGAACATCGCGGGGATGATCGCGAAGTACTTCGCGACGTCGTTGGCGAGGGAGAACGTGGTGAGCGCGCCGCGGGTGAGGAGGAGCTGTTTGCCGATCTCCACGATCTCGATGAGCTTCGTGGGGTCGGAGTCCAGGTCGATCATGTTCCCGGCCTCCTTGGCGGCGGCGGTGCCGGTGTTCATGGCGACGCCGACGTCGGCCTGGGCGAGCGCCGGGGCGTCGTTCGTGCCGTCGCCGGTCATGGCGACGAGCTTGCTTCCCGCCTGTTCGCGTTTGATGAGCGCCAGCTTGTCCTCGGGCGTGGCCTCGGCGAGGAAGTCGTCCACGCCGGCCTCGGCGGCGATGGCCGCCGCCGTTCCGGCGTTGTCACCCGTGATCATGACGGTCCTGATGCCCATCCGGCGCAGCTCGGCGAACCGTTCCCGCACGCCTTCCTTGACGATGTCCTTGAGGTGGATGACGCCCAGCACGCGGGCGGCGACGCCCTCGCCGGTGCGCTCCGCGACGACCAGCGGGGTGCCGCCGGACCCGGAGATCGCGTCGACGACCTCGGCCACTTCGGCGGCCACCTCGGCGTCCGGCCCGCCGCCGTGTTCCGCGACCCAGGCGGCCACCGCGCCGGCCGCGCCCTTGCGGATCTGCCGGCCGGCGACGTCCACGCCGGACAACCGGGTCCGCGCGGTGAACGGCACCCAGGCGGCGTGCGTCAGCTCGCCCGGACGGCGCTCGCGCAGCCGGTACTCCTCCTGCGCCAGCGCGACCACCGAGCGGCCTTCGGGCGTTTCGTCGGCGAGCGACGCCAGCTGCGCGGCGTCGGCGAGTTCGGGGACGTCCACCGTGCCGACCGGACGGAACTCGGCGGCCTGCCGGTTGCCGACCGTGATGGTGCCGGTCTTGTCGAGGAGGAGGGTGTTGACGTCGCCGGCGGCCTCGACGGCGCGGCCGGACACGGCGAGCACGTTGCGCTGTACGAGCCGGTCCATGCCCGCGATGCCGATCGCGGACAGCAGCGCGCCGATGGTCGTCGGGATTAGGCAGACGAGCAGCGCGGTGAAGACGACGAGGGGCTGCTCGGCGCCCGCGTAGACCGCGAACGGCTGGAGCGTGACGACGGCCAGGAGGAAGACGACGGTCAGCGAGGCGAGCAGGATGTTCAGCGCGATCTCGTTCGGCGTCTTGTGCCGGGCCGCGCCCTCGACCAGCGCGATCATGCGGTCGAGGAACGTCTCGCCGGGCCTGGCGGTGATGCGTACGACGATGCGGTCCGAGAGGACCTTCGTGCCGCCGGTGACCGCGGAGCGGTCGCCGCCCGACTCCCGGATCACGGGGGCCGACTCGCCGGTGATCGCGGACTCGTCGACGGAGGCGGCGCCCTCGACCACGTCGCCGTCGCCGGGGATGACGTCGCCGGCCTCGCAGACGACGAGGTCGTCCACGCGCAGTCCGGTGCCGGGCACCCGTTCCTCGCCGTGGGCCGTACGGCGGCGGGCCACCGTGTCCGTCTTCGCCCGGCGCAGGGTGGCGGCCTGCGCCTTGCCGCGGCCCTCGGCGACGGCCTCGGCGAGGTTGGCGAAGACGACGGTGAGCCAGAGCCAGCCGGCGATGAGCCAGCCAAAGCCGTCGCCGGGGTCGGTGACGGCCAGGACCGTGGTCAGCACCGAGCCGGTCTCGACCACGAACATGACCGGCGACCTCACCATCGCCCGCGGGTCGAGCTTGCGCAGCGCGTCGGGTACGGAACGGAGCAGCTGCCGGGGGTCGAACAGCCCGCCGGCGACCCGCGGTCCGGGCCCGTGCCGTACGGGATCCGTGCCCGCGGTGTGCGGGGTGGGAGCGGGGGTCCGGGTCTGGAGGGTCATGCGGCCAGTCCTTCGGCGAGCGGCCCGAGCGCGAGCGACGGGAAGAAGGTGAGCCCGGCGACGATGGCGATGCACGCCACCAGCACGCCGGTGAACAGCGGCTTGTCGGTGCGCAGCGTCCCGGCCGACGCCGGCGCCGGCCGCTGCCGGGCGAGCGAGCCGGCCAGCGCCAGCACGAACACCATCGGCAGGAACCGGCCCAGCAGCATGCACAGGCCGAGCGCCGTGTTGTGGAACCCGGTGTCCGCGCCGAAGCCCGCGAAGGCGCTGCCGTTGTTGTTCGAGGCGGAGGTGTAGGCGTAGAGGACCTCGGAGAAGCCGTGCGGGCCGGTGTTCGTCATCGCCGACTCGCCGTTGCCGGTGCCCATCGCCAGCGCCGTGCCGGACAGCACCAGCGCGGGGGTGACGAGGAGGTAGCAGGCCGCGAGCTTCATCTCGCGGGGCCCGAGCCTCTTGCCCAGGTACTCGGGCGTACGGCCCACCATCAGCCCGGTGAGGAACACCGCGACGACGGCCATCACCAGCATCCCGTACAGCCCGGAGCCGACGCCGCCGGGCGCGATCTCGCCGATCATCATGCCGAACAGCAGCACGCCGCCCGACAGTCCGGAGAACGAGTCGTGGAAGGAGTTGACCGAGCCGGTCGACGTCATCGTGGTCGACACGGCGAAGAGCGACGAGGCGCTCTCCCCGAACCGCTGCTCCTTGCCCTCCATCGCGCCGCCCGCGAGCTGCGCGGCGGTGCCCGGGTGCGCCGCCTCCAGCAGGGTCACCGCGACCACGCCGGCGAACCAGATGCCGGCCATCGCCGCGACGACGGCGTAGCCCTGCCTGACGCTGCCGACCATCGTGCCGAAGGTGCGCGGCAGCGAGAACGGGATGAGGAGCAGGAGGAAGACCTCCAGCAGGTTGGAGCTGCCGTCCGGGTTCTCGAAGGGGTGGGAGGAGTTGGCGTTGTAGAAGCCGCCGCCGTTGGTGCCCAGGTCCTTGATGGCCTCCTGGGAGGCGACGGCGCCGCCGGTGAGGTGCTGCGTCTGCCCGGTCACGGTGGTCACGGACTGCACGTCGGAGAAGTTCTGGACCGCGCCCGCCGCGACCAGCAGCACGGCCGCCGCGGCGGAGACGGGCAGCAGGATCCGTACCGTGCCGCGCACCAGGTCCGCCCAGAAGTTGCCCAGCTCGCCGGTGCGGGCACGGGCGAAGCCGCGTATCAGCGCCACCGCGACGGACATGCCGACGGCGGCCGAGACGAAGTTCTGCACGGCCAGACCGCCGGTCTGGGTGAGGTGGCTCATCGCCGACTCGCCCGCGTACGACTGCCAGTTGGTGTTCGAGGTGAAGGACGCGGCGGTGTTGAACGCCTGGTCCGGGCTGAGGGGCGCGAAGCCGAGGGAGAGCGGCAGCCGGTCCTGCAGCCGCTGGAGCGCGTAGAGGAGGAGCACGCCGGCCAGGGAGAACGCGAGCACGGTGCGCAGGTACGCGGGCCAGCGCATCCCGGCGTCGGGGTCGGCGCCGACGGCGCGGTAGATCCACCGCTCGGCACGGCTGTGCTTCATGCCGGCGTAGACCCGGGCCATGTGGTCGCCGAGGGGACGGTGGACGAGCGCCAGCGCGGCGACCAGCGCCGAGACCTGGAGCACGGAGGCGAGTGTCGGGCTCATGAGAAGGGACCTCAGAACCTCTCGGGGAAGAGGAGGGCGAGGACCAGGTAGCCCAGCAGGGCGACGGCCACGATGAGGCCCGCCACGTTGTCGGCGCTCACAGCTTGCTCACGCCGCGGGCGATGAGTGCCACCAGTACGAAGACCACGAGTGCGGTGACGACGAAGGCCGCGTCGGCCATCGGTGCTCCTAGACGGTGTCGGGTGTCGGGTGTCGGGTGTCGGGTGTCGCTGTCACGTCGAATCGAACGGACAGGACCAGGGAAACCCCGGGCAGGCGCCGATGTGACCGTCATTGACGGTGCTCTGACGAGGTGACGGGTGGCGTTGACGGGTTTCTTACGCGAGTGGGTGCTTGCGGGGGGCGAGCGGCCGGACGCGCGGGGCGGGGGCGGCACGGGTAGCCTGGGTGGGGGTGACGGCCGCCGGTCCGCCGGGCGCGCCGTCCCGCGGCGGTGGGGCCCGCCGTACCCGAACCGCGGCGCCTGCGCCGCCAACGGTCCCTGCTTGCGAGCACGCGCGCCCGGGACCGGGCGCGCCCGGCGAGTAGGAGCACCTGATGAAGCCCGTGCACCCCCCGGCCGTGGGCGAGCCCACCGATCCGGACGTCGACCTCCATGTCCCCGTGCAGCGGCCCGGCGCCTGGCGGACGCAGGTCCCCGTGCTGGCCGCGGTGGCGCTGGGCGGCGCGGCGGGCGCGGCGGCCCGCTACGGCGCGTCCCTGCTGTGGCCCACGGCCGACGGCGGTTTCCCGTGGACCACGCTGGTGGTGAACGCGGCCGGCTGCGCGGTGATCGGCGTGTTCATGGTCGTGATCAGCGACGTGTGGGCGGCCCACCGGCTGGTGCGGCCGTTCTTCGGCACCGGGGTGCTGGGCGGGTTCACGACGTTCTCGACCTACGCGGTCGACATCCAGCAGCTGGTCGACGCCGACCGGGCCCGCGCGGCGCTGGCCTACCTGGGGCTGACGCTGCTGGTGGCGCTGGCGGCGGTGGGGAGCGCGGCGTGGGCGACCCGCCGGATCGTGACGTGGAGGCAGGCATGACAAGGCTGACCGGTCGCGCGCTGCGCGTGACGATCTTCATCGGGGAGAACGACGTCTGGCAGCACAAGCCGCTGTACACCGAGATCGTGCACCGGGCTCACAAGGCCGGGCTCGCGGGGGCGTCGGTGTTCCGCGGCATCGAGGGCTTCGGTGCCTCGTCGCTGATCCACACCAGCAGGCTGCTGTCGCTGAGCGAGGACCTGCCCGTCGCCGTGGTCATCGTCGACGACGAACAGCGCGTCCGCGCCTTCCTGCCGCAGCTGGACGAACTGGTCGGCGAGGGCCTGGTGATCCTGGACGACTGCGAGGTCATCCGGTACGTCGGCAGGACGGAAGAGCGCGCGACGTGAACTGGCTGCTGGTCCTCGCCGGCGCGGCCGTCGGCGCGCCCCTGCGGTACCTGACCGACGTGGCGGTGCAGAAGCGGCACGACACCGTCTTCCCCTGGGGCACGTTCACCGCCAACGTGGCCGGCTGCCTGGTCCTGGGCCTGCTCACCGGCGCCGTCACCTACGGCGCCGCCGCCGACCCGGTACGGCTCCTGGTCGGCACCGGGCTGTGCGGGGCGCTGACCACCTACTCGACGTTCTCGTACGAGACGCTGCGGCTGGCGGAGAGCGGGGCGAGGTTCTTCGCCGCCGCCAACGTCGCCGCCAGCGTCGTGGCCGGGCTCGGCGCGGCCTTCGTCGGCGTGGTGGTGGCGGAGGCGCTGTGGGCCTG
The DNA here is from genome assembly GCF_039531005.1 of Streptomyces synnematoformans. Classification (NCBI taxonomy): domain Bacteria; kingdom Bacillati; phylum Actinomycetota; class Actinomycetes; order Kitasatosporales; family Streptomycetaceae; genus Streptomyces; species Streptomyces synnematoformans. The sequence continues at coordinate 479 of NZ_BAAAPF010000216.1, read as the reverse complement.
AGGCCCCGGGCGGGCTGAACGCCTGCGGGCTGCGGCCCGGGTTGACGCGTCCGGCGTGCGGGCGGGTCACGGGCCGGGGGTGTGCGTCGCGGCGGTACCCGCGGCCGCCGTACGTCGTGAGCCGGACCCCGGTCGGTCAGAGGAGGCCCGGGAGCAGGGGGAGGTCGAGGTCGAGGCCGCCGCGGTCGGACTCGCCGTCCGAGCCGCCGCCGGAGCCGCCCGATCCGCCGCCGTCCCCGCCGCTGCCGCTGCCGCCGCCGTCCTCCGTGCTCCGGCCGGGCGCCGGCGTGCCGGTGGACGGGGACGCCGACCGCGGTTCCGCGGTGTCCGGCGCCGTGACGCGGCCCTCGGCCGGGGTCGTGGCCGTCGGCTCCGGGCTGTCCGGCGTCGTCGCCGGGCTGGCGGCCGGCTCCCCCCCCGGGGGGCGGGCCGCCCCCGCCCGCCGGGGCCGCGGCCCCGCGGGGTCCCCGGCGTGGGGG
>NZ_BAAAPF010000215.1:0-12573 GCF_039531005.1 Streptomyces synnematoformans | reverse complement strand
CCATGACACAGCATCATGCCGCACCACTCAGACACCACGTGAGACAAGCTCTAAGCAGATCATTGACCCCTTCAATGATCTACTGCCGATGTCCGGTCCTCCACACCCTCTGACTGATACATGAGTTACAAGTGAGGGCTTGGTACAGGGGATGCATCAAGCCAAATCTGCTCGAAGCTCTGTAGATACTGTAGTTCGACTCGCGTAGCTCATGCCGCAGGAGCGCGAGGTCTTCCTGATGTGCGCTCCCCTCACGAAGGCGCAGCCAGGCTTCGCCACGTCGACGCCCAACTCCGCGAAGCGCTGCATGTTCTGCCGCAGGTCGCCCGGGAAGCCGTACTGGTCCGCTCCCTCAACAGGTGCCTACGAATGGCGCGCGATATCGATCATGTCGTCGACGGCGATTCGGAACCAGTCCCAGAAACTGCTGACCGTGACATCGATCTCCGATCCGGGCGAGGAGAAATCGTGCAGAACCACGACATCGCCGGCACGCTCACCCACCCCTGGGCGGACGATCAGGCATGCCACGTCATCCGTGTCTACTCTCTCGGCGAAGCAGACCACAATTCTGCCCGAATATCGACTGTTGACTGCCGAAGTTCGGGATTCGATTTCGCTGCTGTTGCTGTAAATGATCCACGGGTCGACATCGGTGAGGCTGTGCTCTCGAACATGCTCCCAGCCCTTTTTGAATTCCGGGAAATCGGAAATGCGATCCACGTGTGGCACGTTCCGAAACTGGCTATCCACGTCTTACTCCGGCATTCTCGGTCGAATGGACGTTCCGGTGGGGTCGAGGGTAGGGCGTTGCCTGGAGGTTCGATGAGCGAGCGCCTCGCCCCATGTGGTCGCCGAGCCGAAACGTCCGATCATATCGCTGGGCAAAGCCTCATCGAGGCTATGGATGCGCACCGGAATCTCCGAAATTCCAAGCTCCTGAGCCACCGCGACTCTCGTGTTGTCGATCGTGGTGATTCCGTCGGGGTTTCGGACCACATCGACTGGATCGCCTGCCCAACCTCTTTCACCCATGCTTTGTCGGAGCGCTGCGGCCCTACCCCTGCCGCCAGCCGTGCGCTGGCTGAATCGCAGCGTCGACGGGTCGACTGTATCAATCTCCGGCTGACCAGGTATCTCCGGCGTATGCGCGGCGAGACCGAGAGGATCGGTCCAGGTGGTCGGGTTGTGGGGGTAGGTGTAGGGGTTGGGGGCGGGAGACAGACCCAGGGGGTCGAGGGTGGCGTAGCGGCCCGTGGCGGGGTCGTAGTGGCGGAAGACGTTGTAGTGCCAGCCTGTCTCCTCGTCCGCATACTGGCCGGGGAAGCGTAGTGGCATCTCGCGGGAGTCGTCGCCCGGCGCCAGCGGCAGACCCCAGAGGGTGCTCGTCCGCCGCCATGCCGTTGAGCCGTCTTCGTCCACGAGTTCGGTGGGGGTTCCGACGATGTCGGTGACGATGGCGTAGAACCTGCGGTCCATCTCATCCTGGCCCGGTGTGTGGAGGGTCTGGGAGAGCGGCTGCAGACCGCGGTGATTCCAGGTCAGGACAGCCGGGACCGCGGAGTCGCCGCCCGTGGTCGTCTGTTCGACGAGGGTGGAGCCGTGCCAGGCGAAGTCGGTACGCTCCACGACCGTGCCGGTGTCGTCCAGGCGCTCCTTGGCGGCACGGCGGCCGAAGCCGTCGTAGTGGTAGCGCCAGGTGGTGCCGTCTGGTGTGACGACCCGGGTGAGGCGGTCCTCCGCGTCCCAGGTGTACCGCCACGTTTCCGGCTTCTTCGATAGCCGGCGGCGCTGGCGCAGCACGATGCGGCCGGCGGCGTCGTACTCGTAGCGAACACGTCCGGCGCGGGTGAGGAGGGTGCCCTGGAACTCGCGGTCGCCGAGGGCGTCCGCTGCGGGTACACCTTCAGTAGTGGGCCACTGGGCAGTGTTCTGGTTGCCTGGTGCGTCGTACGTGTAGGTCTCCTGGCCGGCAGCGCTGCTGGCGGTCAGGACTCGGCCGAGGATGTCCAACTCGTAGGTCCGGGCGCCCGCGAGTGCGTCGTCGAGCGAGGTCACGTGGCTGTCGGCGCGATAGCGGTAGCCGCGGGCGACAACCGGGAGGGCCATGGGCCCCACCACGGACTGGGACGTGAGGCGGCCCGCCGGGTCCCACTCCTGCGCGTAGGTCAGTCGGTCGCCGACCCTGCGCGCGGTCTCCCGGCCCAGGGCGTCGTGGTCGAATGCGATCGTGCGCCCGTCGGTGCTGAGCGTGACGGCGAGACCGTCGGCGGAGTATGCCCACTCGCTGTGGTGCCCGGAGGGGGTGGTTCGGGCCAACGGCCGGTTGGCTGCGTCGTGAGTGAGGGTGAGGGTGCGGCCGTTGACGGTCTCGGTGAGAAGGTTGCCCAGCGGATCGTAGGTGCGGGCAAGTTCGACCCCCGGCGAAACTGCGCGTATGACCCTGCCTACTGCGTCGCGTTCGTAGCTGCTGACGACGCCGTCCGCCGTGCTGGTGGTCCTCAGACGCCCCAGGACGTCGTGGTCATAGATGAGTCGCTGTCCAGCGGCGTTGATGCGGGTGCGAATCTGGTCGGCAGAGTCGTAGGTATAACGGGTGACGCGGCCATCGAAGTCGGACTCCGACACCAGCCGGCCCGCCCCGTCGTACTCGTAGTGCCAGATGCGGCCGGCGGGGTCAGCGACCTGGACAAGGTTGAGCTCGGTGTCGCGGGTGAAGCGGTAAGTGACGCCGTCAGGCCGCGTAGTGGTGGTCGGCAGGTCGAAGGCGCCGTAAGTGTAGGTGGTGGCCACTCCGCCCGGATCGCACCTGCTGAGCAAGTTGCCCTCCGGGTCCCACTCAAGCGTCTCCACCCCGCCGAGGGGGTCTGTGCGCTCCAGGAGGCGCCCTTCCACTGTCCAGCGGCTGTGGATCTGTCCGTTGAGAGGGTCGGTGAGCGTGACCGGGCGGCCGAAGGCATCTCGGATGAGGGTGGTTGCCTTTCCGGCCGGGTCGGTGACGGCGATCGGCAGCCCGGCGGCATTGCACCGAATGAGGGTCTTCCCGCCGGCCGCATCCCTGATCGAGGCGAGTCCGCCGCGCTCGTCGTAGGTGAAGCGGACGCGCTGGCCCGCGGGGTCGAGGGCGGTGAGGCGGTTGCCGCGGGCGTCGTAGGCGAATTCCCAGCGGGAGCCGTCGGAGTCGAGCAGTTCCTCGGGCTGGCGCAGTTCGTTGTAGACGGCCTGCTTGCGGCTGCCGTCGGGGAGCACGATGGCGCTCAGGGCTCCCTGAGAGTCGTATTCGTAGCGGGTGATGCGGCCGAGAGGGTCGGTGTAAACGCTGGGCCGGCCTTCGGAGTCGAACTCCTGCCGGACAGTGTGGCCGAGTGCGTTGGTGCGCGCGATGAGTTGGAGGCCGTCGTTGAACTCGTACACGGTGTTGTGGCCGCGTGAGTCGGTCGCCGTGGTGCGCAGGTTCTCCGGTTCGTAGCGGTAGGTGTACTCCAGGGCCCGGTCCGTTCCCGTGGAGAACACACAGCGGCCGGCCTCGTCGTACTCGTAGCGGTACCAGGTGCCGTTGCGGTCCTCCCAGCGGGTCAGCCGCGCCTGCTCGTCGTAGGAGAAGACCAAGGGCAGTCCGGAGGAGTTGAAGACCTTCTCCAGCAGGCCGTTGTCGTCGTATTCGTAGGTGAGCAGCACCGGCTCGGCGGGGTCGGACAGCAGTCGCAGGGCGGTCACGCGGCCGTCGTAGACGGCGACGCCGACGCGGTAGCCGCCGCTGTGCGCCAGCTCGGCGAGCCGGCCGTCGTCGCGGTAGCGGAAGTCGACGCGGTTGCCGTTGCGGTCGACGACGGCGGATATCGGCAGCTCGCTGCCGGGCCGGTTCGGGGCCGGGGCGAAGAGGAGGACCCGCCCGGCCTCGGGCTGCTCGACCACCAGCGGGGTACCGGGCATGCCGTCCCAGGTCAGGCCCCAGCGCGGCCCGGTGACGGGGAAAACGGCGCTCTCGCCGTCCGCGAGGGGGGTGGGGTAGACCAGGGTCATGCCGTCGGCGGTGAACAGGTGCACCGCGTCGTCGGTGAGGAGCAGCCGCTGGTCCAGGGTGGACGCCCACGAGCTGCCGAAGCAGCGGCCGTCGGCGTACGTGGTGACGTGGTGGCGCTCGATGACCAGGGGGAGCACCCCGGGTAGTTCGACGTCGGTGGCGGACAGGGTCATCTCACCGGTGGCGAGGTCCACGGGGTCGCCGCAGCCGTTGCGCTTGAACATCTGCACGGCCTTCTTGCGGAACGCCTTGCCCATGCCCTTCACGCCCGCCGCCATGCCCTTCAGACCGCCCTTGGCAAGCGCCTTGAGGCCACCGGCCATCTTGCCGAGCTTGGCGAGGGAGGTGATGCCCTTCATACCGGGGATGCAGTCCAGGGCGGCGAAGGCGACGTCCCACAGGCTCGCTTCGCCGTTCATGTACTTCATCAGGGTGTCGGCGAGGACGACGAGGGCGGCGGCCAGGACCACCCAGGCCAGGGGCCCGCCGATGATCAGCACGACGATCCCGAGGACGGCGACGATGACCTTGCAGACGCTGACGATGGTGTCCCAGTTGTCCTTGACCCAGTCGACCGCCTTCTCCCACCACTTACGGTTCTGGATCCCGGCGTCGGAGGCGTCCTCCAGCTTGTCCTTCGCCTCCGACGCCGCATCCTCACGCATCTTCTTCGCATCCGCGGCCATCTTCTTGGCCGCTTCCAGACCGCCTTCGGCGTTGTCGACCGCCCGCTGGGCGTCAGCCTGGGCGGACTTGGCGTCGGTGGCGTTGCGGGCGGCGGCCCGTACCTCGGAGTCGTCGGGCTTGTCCTTGCCCTCCGCCTCGTCGTACTTCTCCGCCTTCTCCGCCGCCCGCTCCACCCACGAATTCGCCGAATCCAGCCGCCCGGCGGCCGCCGTCAGGTCGCTTCGGGCCTCGCGGCCCTTGGCCAGCGCCTTGTCGGCCAGGGACTGGGCACGCTCCAGCTTCGGCCAGTACGCGGCGAGCGCGTCGCCCGCCAGATCGTAGGAACGCTGGAGTTTCTTGAGGTTCTTGGGGACGTCCTCGAACTCCTCCTGGAACGCCTTCGCCGTCTTGCCCGCCCAGCGGAGGATGGCGTCCTCGCCCGCCATGCCCTTGATCTGGCGTAGCGCATCGGCCACGTCGTCGGCGAAGTCGTGCAGTTCGCGGGCCAGTTGCTTCACCCGCTCCGGGGCGCCGGGTGTGGGGTCTTCGTCGAGGTCGAGCACGTGCCAGTCGGTGGGGCGGTTACCCATGGGTCCCCCTGCAGCAGCGATGCGTGGTCGCGAACGGAGCTAGCGGACGACGGTCTGGATTTCGGCGACCTCGACGTCGGTGGTGGTGTTGAAGACTCCGTCGGGCAGCCGGACGGGGTCGGGCTGGCCCGTGCCGGTCCAGCTGATCTCCCAAGTGACCGTGGCCGTCAGCTCGTACGGGCCGGTGCTCTCCGTGGAGCGGAGGTAGGTCAGGCCGCAGGGCGGCGGTTCCTCGGAGAGGTCGGCGGTGTAGGGGGTGCCGATGGAGCCGTCGTCATTGATGCGGCAGATGCCGTTTTCCGGGTGCAGTTCGGCGTCGTCTGTTCCGGGGGAGATGCGCAGGCCCACCGGGCGCGCGGTGGTGGTTGCCTCGATGCCGATCTCCGGGATGGAGGCGGTGACCGACACGGGGTGGAACGTGCCTTGGTCGAGCCACACCCAGGTCGGCAGGTTGACCTTCTGGTCCGCCGCCTCGGGGCGCAGGGTCGCCTCGTCGCGGGGGATGCGGAGCCGGTCGTAGGCGAGTTCGGCCAGGACCTCGGGGGTGACGGCGTTGTTCTGCTCGACCGGGGGCGGTTCACCGGTGTCGACCCAGAACCAGGGGTCCGTGCAGTCGAAGATGGCGGGGTCGTTCACGCGGCTGTCGTCGTAGAAGTCGTCCCACCAGTAGCCTTCGCCGGCCTTGTCGCTGTTGAAGTCGTGGTAGGGGTTTCCGCCGCTGTACTTGTCCATGAAGTCCGAGGCGAGTTCCTGACCGTCGGGGTCGTGGACCATCGCGAACCACACCCGCCGGGCCAACTCCTCGAACTTGTCGGGGTGGTAGGCGGGCGCGTACCAGCAGGGCGGCGGTTCCCAGTCGCTCGTCGGGGTCACCGCCCCGCCGCCGCCTCCGCCGGGACCGTTGCGGGTCTCGTCCCACACGATCTCGACCTGGGCGTAGATGTTGCCGTTGTGGGTCCCGCCCGAAGAGCCCGACCCCCCGGGGTCTTCGACCTCCGACTCGTTGCTGTGGTCGTCGCGTCCGTCATTCTGTTGGGCGGAGGCCGGGGTCTGGGCATGTAACGCCGCGCAGACTGCTAAGGAAAGGACGATGCCAACGCGTAAGGAATAACTCAGGGTGCGCACTGTTCTGCCCCCCGTTTCGAGATGACGTTCGTCGTCTGCCAGACGCCGTCCTCGTTCTGTTCGAGGCGTGTGTTGTACAGGACGTACGCCCTCGCCGAGCCAGGCTCGTCGGGGAGCTTCTCGCTCTCCGGATTCTGGCTGATCACGGAGCCGCTCTCATCGGAGCAGTAGATCACCACCGCGGCTCCGTCATCCCGGAAGCTCACCGTGCGGTCGAAGTACCGGGTGACCCCCGCCCACTTGTCGTTCGCCTCGATGTAGCCGTCGATGAACTCCTTGGCGCTGACCAGGGCCTCGCCCGTGCTGTAGAAGCTCAACGCCTCGGTGTCGGTCGTGCCCTTGAAGATGGCGTCGTCGATCGAGTTGATCCGCTCGGCGTTGTCCGCCAGGACAGCGTCCTTCTTGGGGTCACCGGTCGTCGGGCCTTCGAACTCGTTCTTTGCGTACGACGGGAAGTCGATCTCCGGCCGTTCGACCCCCTTCTCGCTCTCCTTCGGCGACGGCGGCGCCGACGAAGCGTCGTCCGCGCCCTTGATCTTGTCGTCGTCACCCCCGCCCCCGTCGTCGGAACCGCAGGCCGTGAGCAGCAGGCTCGTGGCTGCTAAGGCGGCCAGGGTGGCGGGGAGGGTGCGTCGGCGTCTCACGTCAACTCCCGGTAGGAGGCGGGTCAGTACGGGTAGAAGACGCTATCCGCGGGATGCGCAGTTTCGCCAGCGCCGTCGTTGGCTCGTTGTCGATGCTTCATCTGACTTCTTGCAGGAGGTTCCGTCCTTCAGGGCGGGGGGGAATGCATCCTGGGCGCGGAGCCGTGGAACGGGGGAGCCGACTACGACTCCAAGCTGCGTTCCAGCAGGTAGACGATCTCCGCGTTGATCGACCGCCGATCCTTCTCGGCCGCGGACTTCAGAGCCTCATGTAGTTCGGCGGGGAGCCGGAGCGTGACCCGCTTCTCTTCATCCATGCCACCACCATACAGGCACAGCGACGCACCAACAGTGATATAGTGACGCTATGGCGACATTAAACAGCCGTCCTGGTGGCGCCGGGCACACCCGGTACACCTATCGGCTGCGCGTGTCGTCCACCGCGCGTGCCAGCCTGGCAGCCGAATGGGGACGGTGCCGGTGGGTGTGGAACGAATGCGTCCACGTCTCCCGCCGCACCCACCAGTGGAACAAGGCCACCCCAGACGACAAGCGCACCGCCGGGCCCGCGCAGCTCGACAAGATGCTGACCGAAGCCCGGGGTTCGTTCTCCTGGCTGCGCCAGGGCGCGTCGGTGCCGCAGCAGCAGACCATCCGGGACTTCGCCACGTCCCGCGCCAAGGCCATGAAGGACTGCAGGGCCGGACTGCCCCTGCGTCGCAGGGCCGGGATGCCCCGGGCGAAGAAGAAGCGCGAAGCCCGCCTGAGTATGAACTACACCAAGCGCGGGTTCAGTGTGAAGAACAAGCGGCTGCACCTGGCCGGGGGAATCGTCGTGCGCCCGGTCTGGTCGCGGGATCTCCCTGCCGCACCCTCCTCGGTGCGCGTCTACCAGGACAGCTTGGGCCACTGGTACGCCTCCTTCGTCGTCCCCACCACAGTGGAGCCCTTATCGGAAACCGGTGCCATGCTCGGCGTGGACTGGGGCGTCAAGGAACTGGCGACCACCACCAGCGAGCAGCATGACCTGCCGCATCAGCAGCACGGCCGCACCGCCGCACACAAACTGGCGCACTACCAGCGGAAGATGGCCCGCCGGAAGCCGAAGAAGAGCCAGCCCGGCAGCAAGGGCTACAAGGCCGCCAAGCGGCAGGTAGCGAAGCTGCACAAGAAGGTCGCGCGCCAGCGGCAGGACACCGCCCGCAAATGGGCCAAGCGCGTCGTTCGCGACCACGATGCGCTTGCCATCGAAGACTTCCGCCCGAAGTTCCTCGCCAAGACCACCCTGGCCCGCAAAGCCGCCGACGGTGCGATCGGCGCCACCAAAGCCGCGCTCATCGAGATGGGCCGCAAGCACAACCGCCAAGTGCACCTCGTACACCCGAACCACACCACCATGGACTGCGCGCACTGCGGAGCGAGAGCCAAGCACCGCCTGCCGCTGTCCGAACGCACATACACCTGCACCGCATGCGGAGTCTCCTCCCCGAGGGACAAGAACTCCGCACGCGTGATGCTGATCCGGGCTGGTCTCAACCCGGCTGATACCGAGAGCGTAAGACAGCCAGGCATGCAATGCCTGGCCGCAGCTTGAGTCAGGAATCCCGGTCCCTTCAAGACCGGGAGGAAGTCAATACGGGTGGAAGACGCTATCCGCGGGATGCGCAGTTTCGCCAGCGCCGTCGTTGGCTCGTTGTCGATGCTTCACGGAAGTCTCACACCCCGCGTCTTGCACAGAACGCAGCCGCCCGCCGGGGGCCGCCGACTTCTCGGCGGCCCCGGCGGGCGGGCGGGGAGGCTGGGCCGTCAGCCCAGGGTGAGGGTGGCCGGGGCCGGGTTGCTGCCGGTCCAGGTGCCGTTGAAGCCGAAGGTGACCGAGCCGCCGTCCGGGACGTTGCCGTTGTACGTGGCGTTGGTGCAGGTGACCCGGGCCGACGTCTGGGTGCACGTCGCGTTCCAGGCGTTGGTGACCTGCTGTCCCGCCGTGTAGTCCCAGGACACCGACCAGCCGCTGAGCGACTCGCCGTCGCAGCTGATGGTCACGGCGGCGGTGAAGCCGCTGTTCCACTCGTTGGGTACGGCGTAGCTCGCGCTGCAGCCGTCACCCGGGCCCGGGCCCGGGCCCGGGTCGCCGCCGAAGGCTTCGACCACCGCGTTGTACGCCGGTTTCGGCTGGTAGCTGTCGTTCCACAGGGTTGCCGAGCCCTCGCCGTCGAAGACGTCCGGCACCCAGGAGTACTTGTCCGGGAAGCCCCACACCGTGACCCCGACGCACCGGTCGACGGCCAGGCAGGCGTCAATGACGTTCGCGTAGTACTGCGACTGGGTGGCTTCCTTCTGCGAGTCGACCGGCAGCTGCATCCGTACGTCCAGCTCCGTGATGGCCACGTCGACGCCCAGGTCCGCGAAGCGCTGCATGTTCTGCCGCAGGTCGCTCGGGAAGCCGTACTGGATCGCCAGGTGGCCCTGGATGCCGACGCAGTCGATCGGTACGCCGTCCGCCTTCAGGTCGCGCACGAGGTTGTACATCGCGGTGCTCTTCGCGTTGATGCCCTCGATGTTGTAGTCGTTGAGGCAGAGCTTCGCGTTCGGGTCGGCCGCCTTGGCGGCGCGCAGCGCGTGTGCGACGAAGTCGCTGCCCATGGCGTTGTAGAGCGGGCTGGTGCGGAACGTGCCGTCCTCGTTGAACGGTTCGTTGACCACGTCCCAGGCGTAGATGTCGCCCGCGTAGTGCCCGGCGACCTCGGTGACGTGGTTCTCCATCGCGCCGCGCACCTCGCTGCTCGGCAGGTTGGAGACCCAGTCGGGGAGCTGGCTGTGCCAGACGAGGGTGTGGCCGCGGACCGACTGGCCGTTCTGCTGGGCGAAGTCGACGATCTGGTCGCCGGGGCCGAAGTTGAACTGGCCGCGGGACGGTTCCGTGGTGTCCCACTTCATCTCGTTCTCCGCCGTGATCTGGCCGAACTCGCGGCCCAGGATCTCGGTGTACTGGGAGTCGGAGAAGTGCGCCGTGGCGGCGGCGGAGCCCATGAACTTGCCGTGCGCCTGGGCGAGCTGGTTCAGCGAGTCGGCGGCGTACGCGGGTGTGGCGGTGCCGAGGCCGTACAGGCAGAGGGCGCCGGCGAGCGCGGCGAGCAGGGCCCTGGGCCTGCTGCGGAGTCTTCGCATGTTCCCTTCTTCCCCCGCGGGTGGGCGCGGGCGGTGGTGAGTGGTGGCGCCGGATCCGTGCGTCGATTCCCGGATTCGAAACATTCGGGACTCGTTTCGAATCTTTCTGGGGTCGGACGTTAGAGGCGGGAGTGGGGCACGTCAATACGCGCGACGGGGCGGGGGTGTCCGGCACGCTGGGGGCATGGATACGGAGACGGGCACGGGTCCGGGTACGGGCACAGGTGCGGACGCGGGTACGGACGCGGGGGTGGACGCCGTCGCGCTGGAGCGGCGCCTGCGGCAGGCCGTCCGCGGCGAGGTGGGATTCGGCACCCGGGACCGGGCCCTCGCGACCATGGACGCCTCCAACTACCGCCGCGTCCCCCTCGGCGTCGTCGCTCCGCGCGACGCCGACGACGTCGCCGCCGCGCTCGCCGTGTGCCGGGAGCACGGCGCGCCCGTCGTCGCCCGCGGCGGCGGCACGTCCATCGCGGGCAACGCGGTGGGCGCTGGCGTCGTCCTCGACTTCACCCGGCACCTGAACCGGCTCGTCGAACTCGACCCGGGGACGCGCACCGCCGTCGTGCAGCCCGGGCTCGTGCTCGACCGGCTGCGCGGTGCGGCGGCGGCGCACGGGCTGACGTTCGGGCCCGACCCGTCCACGCACAGCCGGTGCACGGTCGGCGGCATGGTCGGCAACAACTCCTGCGGCTCGCACAGCGTCGCGTGGGGTACGACGGCCGACAACGTGCGCGCGCTGGACGTCGTGACGTACCGGGGGCGGGCGGTGCGGCTGGGGCCGGATGGCCCGGGCCCGGAGGCGCTGCCGGGGCTGCGGGAGTTCGTCGCGGCGCACCTGGCGACGCTGCGCACCGGCGGTGGCACGGGCGGCGGCACTGACGGCAGCACTGACGGCGGCGCGGGCGGCGGTGCCCGCGGCGGCACCGGCGGCTGGCCCGACCTCCCCCGCCGCATCTCCGGCTATGCCCTCGCCGCCCTCCACCCCGAGCCCGGCGCCGACCTCGCCCGCGCCGTCACCGGCAGCGAGGGCACCCTCGCCGTCCTCACCGAGGCCACCGTCCGCCTCATCGACGCACCCGCCGCCCGCGCGCTCGCCGTCCTCGGCTACGCCGACGAGTCCGCCGCCGCCGAGGCGGCCCCCGGGCTGCTGCCGCTGCGGCCGCTGACCGTCGAGGGCATGGCCGCCGACCTTGTCGGCAGCGGCCCCGACGCGCACGCGCTGCCCCGCGGCGGCGCCTGGCTGTTCGTCGAGACCGGCGGCGACACCCCCGCCGCCGCCCGGGCCCGCGCCGAGGAGGTGTGCCGCGCCGCCGACGCCGTCGACCACACCGTCGTCGCCGACCCCGCCGCGCAGCGCACCCTGTGGCGTATCCGCGAGGACGCCTCCGGCACCGCCACCCGCATGCCCGACGGCAGCGAGGCGTGGCCCGGCTGGGAGGACTGCGCGGTGCCGCCCGCGCGGCTCGGCGCGTACCTGCGCGAGTTCCGCGCGCTGCTCGCCGCGCACGGGCTGCGCGGGCTGCCGTACGGGCACTTCGGCGACGGCTGCATCCACGTGCGCATCGACTTCGACCTGCTGACCGCGCCGGGCGTCTCCCGCTTCCGGGAGTTCTCGGGGGAGCTGGCGGACCTCGTCGTCGCGCACGGCGGCTCGCTGTCCGGCGAGCACGGCGACGGGCGGGCGCGCTCGGAGCTGCTGCCCGCGATGTACGGGGACGAACTCGTCGGCCTCTTCCGCGCCTTCAAGGACCTCTGGGACCCCGACGGCGCCCTCAACCCCGGCGTGATCGCCCGCCCCGCGCCCCTCGACGCCGACCTGCGCTTCGCGCCGCTGCCGCGCACGCCGGTGCCGGTGGCGTTCGGCTACCCGCACGACGGGCCGGAGGGCGGCGACTTCGCGGCGGCGGTGCGGCGCTGCGTCGGCGTCGCCAAGTGCCGCAACCCGGCGGGGAGCCCGGGCGTGATGTGCCCGTCGTTCCGCGCCACGGGCGAGGAGCGGCACTCCACCCGCGGGCGGGCGCGGCTGCTGCACGAGATGCTCGCGGGCGAGGTCGTCACGGACGGCTGGCGCTCGGAGGAGGTGCGCGAGGCGCTCGACCTGTGCCTGTCGTGCAAGGGATGCCGCAGCGACTGCCCGGTGGACGTCGACATGGCCACGTACAAGGCCGAGTTCCTGCACCACCACTACGCCGGCCGGCGGCGGCCCATGGCGCACTACGCGATGGGGCGGCTGCCGCGGTGGCTGCGGCTGACGGCGGCGCTGCGCGCGGCCCGGCCGGCGAACCCGCTCGCCGGGGTGGCGCCGCTGCCGGCGGTGGCGAAGCGGCTCGCGGGGATCGCGGCGGAGCGGTCG
>NZ_BAAAPF010000214.1:0-12610 GCF_039531005.1 Streptomyces synnematoformans | reverse complement strand
GCGGGCGGGCTGCGGACGGTCCGGAGCGAGGCGGACGACGTGCTCTGCCTGCACGCGCCGGCGTCTTTCGGCGCGGTCGGACTCTGGTACGACGACTTCGAGCAGCTGTCGGATGCCGATGTCCTCGAACTGCTCGGTACCGGCTGAAAAACGGTCAGAACCGGATGGCTGAGTGACCGTCAACTAGCGTGAAGCGTGCGTTAGTTGGACATGCAGCGAACCTATGCCTGCGGCAAGCGGAGCGCACTAAGCTGCTTGCGATGCTCAGCGTGATCGCTTGGCGCCACACAGTCGTTCGACCCTGAGGATGCTGATGGATCCAGCGGGACCCGCCACCGGCGGCCGGCGGACGGGCTTCGTCCGCTGGTGGCTGATACCCACCGCCGTCGTGGTCGTGAGCACGGCCATCGCCCTGCCGCTCGTCTCCCGGGACGCGCGCACCCCCGTCGCCGTGTGCGGCATCGTCGCCACCGTCGTCGTCGCGCTCGCCGCCGCCGAGGCCGAGCGCCGCGGGCGGGCCGCCAGCGAGCTGTACGCCCGGCACGCCGAGCACCAGGCCGCGTGGGAGCGCCGGCTCGCCGCCCAGGAGGCCGAGATGGTGCGGCTCGCGGGCCTGCTGCCGCAGGCCGTCGCGCGGCTGCAGCGGGGCGAGTACGCCGAGGACGTGCTGACGGACATAGAGGCCGAGAAGTCGCTCAGCCCACAGGTCCGCGCCGCGCACGCGACCGCGCTGCGCTCCGTCGTCGAGGCGGTGCAGAACGCCGAGGACCTCCGGGTCTCGGCCGAGCGCGGGTTCGTCAACATCGCCCGCCGGGTGCAGGCCATCATCCACCAGCAGGCGCGCAGCCTGCGCGAGATGGAGGACCGGCACGGCCGGCGGCACGAGTTCTTCGCCGACCTGCTCAAGCTGGACCACGGCACCGCGCTGGTCGGGCGGCTCGCGGACAGCATCGCCGTGCTCGGCGGGGACCGCCCCGGCCGCCAGTGGGGCAGGGCCATCGCCCTCTACAGCGTGCTCCGCGGCGGCATGTCCCGGATCATCGACTACCAGCGCGTCGAGCTGCACCCCGTGGCCGAGGTCGCCGTCGTCGGCTCGGCCGTCGAGCCGCTGATCCACGCCGTCGCCGAACTCCTCGACAACGCCACCCGCTACTCGCCGCCGCACGCCAAGGTCCACCTGTCCGCCACCGAGGTGCAGAACGGCGTCGCCATCGAGATCGAGGACGGCGGCGTGGGCCTGAGCGAGGAGGCGCGCGAGCGCGCCGAGCACATGCTCGCCGAGGCCCAGGCCGGCATCGACCTCAACGACCTCGGCGAGACGCCGCGGCTCGGGCTCGCGGTCGTCGGCCGGCTGGCGCAGACGTACGACTTCCGCGTCTCGCTGCGCCCGTCCGCGTACGGGGGCGTCCGCGCGGTGCTCGTCGTGCCGCAGGTCCTGCTCACCACCACCCCCGCCACCGGCGCGGCCCAGGGCATCGGCGCCACCTCCGGGCCGCGCCCGCTGCGCGACTCCACGCCGCTCCAGCTCCCGCAGCGCCCGGCTCAGCCGCGACTTCACCGTCCCCCGCGGCACCCCCAGCGCCGCCGCCGTCTCCGCCTCGTCCAGGTCCAGCAGGTACCGGTGGACGACCACCTCCCGGTGCCGCTCGCGCAGCGACCGCAGCGCCGTCAGCAGCTCCTCCCGCCGCTCCGCCGCCAGCACCAGCCCCTCCGGGTCGCCCCTGTCGCCGTCACCTCCGCCACCCCCCGCGCCCGCGCCCGGACCGCCCCCGCCCGCCGCCGTACCGCCGGCCGTCACCCAGTCCGCCGCCCCGGCCGCCAGCGCCCCCGCACGCTCGTTCGCCGCCCGTCGCCGCGCCGCCGACCGCACTGTGTTCTTGGTCTCATTGGCCACGATCCGCAGCAGCCACGGCCGGAAGGCCGCACCGTCACGGAAGCCGCCGAGCGCCCGGTATGCCTTGATGAAGGCGTTCTGCACCACATCCTCGGCGTCCGCACCCGCCCCCAGCAGCAGCGCGAGCCGGTGCGCGGTCTGCGCGTGGGCGCGTACCAGCTCCGCGTACGCCTCGGCCTCGCCGTTCCGTACGCGCGCCACGAGTCGCGCCTCGCCCGCACCGTCGTCCCCGCTGATCGCCGCTCCTCCCCCGGATGCCCGCCGGATGCCCGCCCAGGACCTCCGCACCCTGCCTACACCGGCGACCCGCGGCGGGTTCCGCACCTGAGAGAATGAGCGGCATGGCAGCCTCGACCCAGCGCCCCCGCGTACTCTCCGGCATCCAGCCCACCGCCGGCTCGTTCCACCTCGGCAACTACCTCGGCGCCGTCCGCCAGTGGGTGGCGCTGCAGGAGACGCACGACGCGTTCTACATGGTGGTCGACCTGCACGCGATCACGGTCCCGCAGGACCCGAAGGAGCTGCGCGCCAGCACGCGCCTGGCCGCCGCCCAGCTCCTCGCCGCCGGGCTCGACCCGGAGCGCTGCACGCTGTTCGTGCAGAGCCACGTGCCCGAGCACGCGCAGCTCGGCTGGGTGATGAACTGCCTCACCGGCTTCGGCGAAGCGTCCCGCATGACCCAGTTCAAGGACAAGGCCGCCAAGCAGGGCACGGCCAACACCACCGTCGGCCTCTTCACGTACCCGGTGCTGCAGATCGCCGACATCCTGCTCTACCAGGCCGACGCCGTGCCCGTGGGCGAGGACCAGCGCCAGCACATCGAGCTGACCCGCGACCTCGCCGAGCGCTTCAACGCGCGCTACGGCCGGACGTTCACCGTCCCCGCGCCGTACATCCTGAAGGAGACGGCCCGGATCTACGACCTGCAGGACCCGACCGTGAAGATGAGCAAGTCCGCGTCGTCGCCCAAGGGGCTGGTCAACCTCCTCGACGAGCCGAAGTCCTCCGCGAAGAAGATCAAGAGCGCGGTGACCGACACGGACACCGAGATCCGCTACGACCCCGAGGCCAAGCCCGGCGTCAGCAACCTCCTCACCATCTACTCGACGCTCACCGGAGACGCCGTCGCCGGACTGGAGCAGAAGTACGCCGGCAAGGGCTACGGTGCGCTGAAGACCGACCTCGCGGACGTGGTGACCGAGTGGGTGACGCCGTTCCGCGCCCGTACGCAGGAGTACCTGGACGACCCGGAGACGCTGGACTCGCTGCTGGCCAAGGGCGCGGAGAAGGCGCGTGCGGTCGCGGCGGAGACACTGGCAGAGGCATATGACAAGGTGGGCTTCCTGCCCGCCAAACACTGAGGGCACGTGAAGGAGACGCTTGTGGGGACCGTGACGGTCGGTGTGTCCATCGCCGTCCCGGAGCCGTACGGCAGCCTGCTGCAGCAGCACCGGATCGGCTTCGGCGACACCGCGGCCCACGGCATTCCCACGCACATCACGCTGCTGCCGCCGACCGCGGCCGACGCCGGCGAGCTGCCGCGGATCGAGCGGCACCTGGCGCAGGTCGCCGCCCGCGGCGTGCCGTTCCCGATGCGGCTGATCGGCACGGACACGTTCCGGCCGCTGACGCCGGTGGTGTTCGTGCAGGTGGTGGAGGGCGCGGCGGCCTGCTCCTGGCTGCAGAAGTCGGTCCGTGACGCCTCCGGGCCGCTGGCCAGGGAGCTGCAGTTCCCGTACCACCCGCATGTGACGATCGCCCACGACATCGACGAGGCGGCGATGGACCGGGCCGCGGCGGAGCTGGCGGACTTCGAGGCGGGGTGGACGGTCGGCGGGTTCTCGCTGTACGAGCAGGACGCCGAGGGCGTGTGGCGGCTGCAGCGGGAGTTCCGCTTCGGCGGGGACCCGGCGCGGGAGGTGCCGGCGCAGACCCGTTCCGAGCCGGCCACGTCACCGGGCTGAGGCCCGTACTCCTCCCGAGACACCACCCCGGGGCTTCCCCCAGACACCCCGCCCCGCGCCCCCGGCCACGCCCCGGCGCTCCCCCTCGCTCCCCGCCACTCCCGGCGCGTGCCGCGCCGCCCGTCCCACCGCCCCCGCCGATAACCTGGCGTTTCCGGGGCATACGCCGGTGCGTACGGCCGCCGCCGCGCACCCCGGCGGCGGCACGGGGGACGCGACGGCAGGAGTGGGCGTGGAGTGGCTGACCAGGTTGCCCTACGTGGGTCCGTACGTCGCGCGGCTGCTGCGCACCCGCCCGTACCGGGCCTACGAGCACCTCGACGCCCGGCACTGGAGCCGGCTCGCCGGCGCCGTGGCGTTCAGCAGCTTCGTCGCCCTCTTCCCGCTGCTCACCACCGCCGCCGCGCTCTCCGCGGCGCTGCTGAGCGAGAGCCGGCGCAAGGACGTGGAGCAGTGGATCACCGAGCAGGTGCCCGGCATCTCCGACCGGCTCGACCTCGGCGGCCTCTTCGCCCACGCCGGCACGGTCGGGCTGATCTCCCTGGCCGCGCTGCTGCTCACCGGCGTCAACTGGATCAGCACCCTGCGCGACGCCCTGCGCGCGGTGTGGGACCGGGCGGACGGCTCGGACAACCTGTTCCTCGGCAAGGGCAAGGACGCCCTCGTCCTGCTGGGCCTCGGCGGCACGCTGCTCGTCTCGCTCACCGTCTCGGTCACGACCACGACCGCGGCCGGCGCGGTCCTCGACCGGCTCGGCGTCGAGGAGGGCGGCTGGGGCGGCGCGCTGCTGGCGGTCGCCGGCTTCGCCGCCGCGGTGACGGCGGGCTTCCTCCTGCTGGTCTACCTGCTGACCCGGCTGCCGGGGGTACACCCGCCGCGGCGGCGGGTGCTGGAGGCCGCGCTCCTCGGGGCGGTGGGCTTCGAGCTACTCAAGCTTCTTCTCAGCGGATACATCAGCGGCGTCGCCGGACGGAGCGTCTACGGCGCCTTCGGCGTCCCCGTCGCCCTTGTCCTCTGGCTCAACTTCCTGGCCCGCCTCCTGCTCTATTGCGCCGCCTGGACGGCCACGGCCGACGAGGTCGGGGAGCGGCCAGCGGCGGTGGATGACGAAGGCGACGATCGCGAGCAGCGCGACTGAGCCGACCGTGATGGCGAGCGCCGTACCGACGCCGCCCTCCTCGTCCGCCGCGCCGGCGGACTCCGCGCCGTCGGCCGCGGACGGCTCCTCGCCGGAGCCGGCGGAACCGCCGGTCTCACCGGCCTCGCCGGGGGCGCCGTCGGCGTTCTTGCCCGACCCTTCGTCGGCGCCGGCACCGGCACCGGCGGCGGCGCCGTCCTCCGGGCGCACGCCCTCCGGCGGGACGAGTTCGCCGACCGGCTGCACGGCCGGCGCGGCCTTGAAGCCCCAGTCCAGCAGGTCGGCGGCCTCCTTGTAGACGGCGTTGGACTCGTTCTCGTCGGGGTGCATGACGGTGACGAGCAGCACCCGGTCGTCGCGCTCGGCGACGCCGGTGAAGGTGGCGCCGGCGTTGGTGGTGTTGCCGTTCTTGATGCCGGCGATGCCCTCGTAGACGTCCACGTCGACGTCGCCGGTCAGCAGGCGGTTGGTGTTCTGGATCTCGAAGTACTCGCGCTTTTTGCCCTTCTTGCCCTTCTTGCCTTTCTTGCCGCCGGGGAACTTCGCCCGCGGGGTGGCGGCGTACTCCCGGAAGTCCGGGTTCTGCATCCCGGCGCGGGCGAAGAGCGTGAGGTCGTACGCGCTGGAGGTCTGCCCCTTGGCGTCGTACCCGTCGGGGCTGACCACGTGGGTGTCCTCGGCGCCCAGCTCGCGCGCCCGCTCGTTCATGGCCTGCACGGTGGCGTCGACGCCGCCGTTCATGTGGGACAGCACGTGCACGGCGTCGTTGCCGGACCGGAGGAAGACGCCGAGCCACAGCTCGCGGACGGTGTAGGTGAGGTTCTCCTTGATGCCGACGAGGCTGCTGCCCTCGCCCAGCTCCGCCAGCTCCTCGGGGGCGACCTTGTGCTTCTCCTCCTTGTTGAACAGCGGCAGCAGGGTCTGCGCGAAGAGCATCTTGATCGTGCTGGCCGGGGGCAGCTTCCAGTGCGCGTTGTGCGCGGCGAGCACGGCGCCGCTCTCGGCGTCGGCGACGACCCAGGAGCGCCCGGTGAGCTTCTTCGGCAGCTCGGGCGCGCCGGTACCGAGGTCGACGTGGGTCCCGGGCTGACCCAGCAGGGTGCCCCCGATGTTCGACATCTGGTCGGGAGGCCGCGGCTTGTCGTCCTGGGCCGCGGCGGGCGCGACGCCTCCGAGCGACAGCAGCGTGGCGGCGGCGGTGAGCGCGGCGCCGCGGAAAGTCACATGAGATGTCGACACGCCGTGAACTTACCTGGAGTCGCCACCGATGTGGACACCGAGGTGCGCTAGTTGGCCGACGAGCGCCCCCGGACGGGGGCCCGGCCCCGCGGAACGCCGTGCGCGTCCGGGCCCGGGAGGGGTCCCCGGCCCCTGTCCTACGGTGACCGTGCGACCGTCGTGGACGGAGGAGGGGTGGGCATGGGCTGGCTCAGGGACAGGCTGTTCGGCGGGCGGTCGGGCAGACGGCACGGCGGCAGCGCGCCGCCCGCACCGGCCGTCGCCGGCACCGGCACCGGAACCGGCACCGACGCCGGACTCGACCCGTCCGGCGGCCCGGGCTCCGCCGCCCCGGCGGTGTGCGACTGCTGCAACGCGCCCCTGGACCGCGCGGATGCGTACTACCTCCCCACGCGGACCGTGATGCTCTCCGAGGCGCACTGGGCCGACGCCTTCGAGACGAACAGGAAACTCTGGGACATGTTCCTGTCGGGGGACCAGCTGCTCTCCGCCTTCAGCGACTTCGTCGAGCAGCACGCCGCCAACGACACCCCGTGGGCCGTCTGCGAGCGGTGCAGCGAGTTCTTCCTCTTCGACCGGGACGCGGCGCGCGCGGACGCCCTCAACGACCGCACACCGGAGGACAGCGGCGCGGTGGACCCGGCGGGCTGCGTGCTCTTCGCGGCCCTCGGGTGGGAGCGGGTCTACGGCACGTGGCCGAAGGTGGTCGCACAACCGGCCGTCGCCGACGTGTGCGACTTCTGCAGGAAGAAGATGTACGCGGGTGAGCTGGACGGGTTCCTCCCGAAGGCGGTGCTGGAGCGGTACGAGGCCGACGGCTTCACGGACCACGACCCTCCGGTGCGCAAGGCCCGTACGAAGGACGGGAAGACCGGCTGGGTGGAGTGCCAGGTGTGCATGGCCCGCAACGTCACCCGCCTCCACCGCGCGAACTACAACCCCCACGCGACCGATTGAGCCCGGTGCCCGCACGGTCCGCGACCGGCCCCCGAGGCCCGCCGCAGCGTGCGGTGCGGACAGGTCCCGTGTGCCGGTGCCTGTGGCGTCCTCGGGCTGTCGGCGTCCATGCTGGGGCAGGGGGCCGTGAGCCACGGGGCAGGGGGCGGGGAAGGTGTCTGCTGAGGGCGGCTTATCGCGTGCCGCGACGTCTTTCGATCCGTTCGGTGCGCGCACGCTGGACGACCTGGTCGCCGGGCTGCGGAGGCTGCGGGCCTGGAGCGGGCAGTCCGAGCGGGAGGTGCATCGCAGGGTGGTGCGCTTACGCCAGGTCCGCGGCGTTCCGGAGCTGCCCGCGTTCAACACCGTGCACCGGTGCTTCCAGCCGGGCCGCACCCGGTTGAACGTCGAGCTGATGGCGGACGTCGTCCGCGTGCTGGCGGGCGACGAGGCCGTTGCGCAGTGGCGCGCGGCGCACGCGACGATCGTCTGCGACCGGGACGCGGCGGAGCGGTCCCTGGCCGTCACCGTCGCAGGCGTGCTGCCCGAAGACCTCTGCCGGTTCACCGGCCGGCGGGCCGAGCTGCACCGCCTGCTGGGGTCCGATGCGGCCGGCCCTCCCGGCCGGGCGTACGGCACCTGGCTGATCGACGGCATGCCGGGGGTGGGCAAGACGACACTGGCCGTGCACGCGGCGCACCACCTGTGGCGGCGTGAGCGCTTTCCGGTCGTGCTGTGGGCGGACCTCAACGGCTACGCACGCGATCTGCCGCCGGCGGACCCGGGCGCGGTGCTCGGCGCGTTCCTGCAGCAGCTGGGAGTGTCCGCCTCCGTCGTACGGCGGCTCGATCCGCCGGGCCGCGCCGGGAAGTTCCGTGCACGCCTGGCCGGTACGCGGGCCCTGCTGGTGCTGGACAACGCCGCCGCGGCGGAGCAGCTGCACCCGCTGCTGCCCGGCGTCCCCACCTGCGTGACGCTGGTCACCAGCCGGCGGCGCATCGCCGGGCCGCCGGGGGCGCGGCGCGTGCACCTGGAGGTGTTCCCGCCCGCGGATGCCGTGGAGCTGCTGCGCCAGTCTGTCGGGGCGCTCCGCATGGACCGGGCTCCGCAGACCGCCGGACGGATCGCAGCGGCGGTCGGGCACCTGCCCCTGGCGCTGGACGTGGTCGCCGGCCGGATCAGCCACTGCGACGGCTGGACGCTCTCCGACCATCTGGAACGCCTCACGGACGACCGTGGCACCGTGCTGGTGGACCGGGTCGAAGCGGCGCTGCGGCTGTCCTACGACGGGCTCCCCGCCGACGCCCGCACCCTGTTCCGGATGCTCGCCCTCCTGCCCGGCCCGCACGTCGACCCGTACGCCGCCGCCGCGCTGACGGGCACCGATCCGGTCACCGCCGGGCAGCACCTGGAGCTGCTGCTGGCCACCAACCTGCTCCGGCGGCGGGAGGCCGGCCGGTTCACCCTGCACGACCTGGTACGGCTCCACGCCATCGAGCGCGGCGGCGACGCCGACCCGCCACGGGTCCGTCGCGCCGCGCGCAGCCGGCTGTTCGACTACTACCACCACGCAGCCGACGCGGCGATGCGCCTGTACGCCCCGTACGAGTACCGCAACCGACCGTCCGGCGGCGTACCGCGCGCCGGCCGCGAGGGGCCGCTGCCCGCGCTGGCCGACTGGAGGTCCGCGCTCGCCTGGCTGGATGCCGAACGGCCCAACCTCGTCGCCGCCGCCCTGCGCGCCGGGGACGACGGCCGCCCCGAACTGGCCGGCCGCCTCTCGGTCATCCTGCACCGCTACCTGAGCCTCGGCGGGCACTACCAGGAGACCGAAACCCTCCTCGCCCACGCATGCCGCACGCCCGTCCCCGCCGACCGGGCCCAGGCACTCGCGCAGATGGGCGCCGCGGCCGCACGCCGGGGCCGCCACGCCGAGGCCGTCGACCGGTTCAGATGCGCGATGGACGTCTTCCGCTCCATCGACGACCTGGTCGGCGAGGGATGGATGAGGGGGAACCTCGCCGTCGTCCTGCAGTACGTGGGGGACTTCCGCGAGGCCGAGACACACCTCGCGCAGACCCTGAACAGTCTCCAGGACCTCTGCGACCGGCCGGACCTCGCCGCCAAGCTGGCCGGAGAGCACGGGATCAGGTACGAACCGCTCACGCACCTCCCGCAGATCGCCAAGTACAGCGGACAGCTCCTCGACATCGCCCGGAGCGCCCTGCTCACCGCGCGCCGCATCGAGGACCGGGTCAGCGAGTGCAACGCCCTCACGAACATCGCGATGCTCATCTGGCAGGAGGGGCACAGGAAGGAAGCCGTCGCCGACCACGAGCAGAGCCTGTCGATCACCCGGTCCATCGGCTACCGGCACGGCGAAGTCCAGGTGCTCAACGAACTCGGCGCTGCGCTGCGCGCGATGGGCTGCACGGAAAGGGCGCTGCGCTGCCACCGGGACGCCGTCGCCCTCGCGGCCGAGATCGGCGACGCCTACCAGGAGGCCCGCGCCTACGACGGCATGGGCAAGTGCCACCACGCGGCCCACCACGCCGAGGCCGCCCGCGCCTGCTGGCGGCGCGCGCTGAGCCGGTTCACGCTGCTGGGCACCCCCGAAGCAGCGACCGTCGCCGACAGTCTCCGGTGACACCGGCATGGACACGGTACGTGTGGGTGTACGCCGGGCAGAGCAAGGCCCGTCTCAAGGACGTAGGCCGATCCGGCTGGGATCCCAACGCTGTCCGGCCCGGGTTCGATGAGTTGATGACCGCCGTCCGAAAACGGTGCCACAGCAAGCTGCTGTGGTCTGATGATGACAGGGGGACAGATGTCCACACCGGAACCTCCTCAGCCACCAGAGCCCTCCGGGCATCCTCAGCACACTCAAGAACCGAACCGGTGGAGCCGGGAAAGTAGCGCCTTCTTGCAAGGGAGTGCGCCAGAGTTATCCGACTTACCAAGGGAAAGGCGCTGGAAGGCGTGGCGCTACAGAGTCATGTGGACAGCAGCGGCAGCCACGTTGACCCTTATCGCATCGCTGATCACCACCGAGGTGATGAACTCGAATACGTCATCAAAACGGAGAGAACTACAGGCCGAGGAGGAGGCACGGAAGGAAATCCGGGCCGAAACACCCCCGCTCACCACGAACGTCCGCTACCTAGGACCATGGGAGGTCTGGGAATCAATCGACTCCTTCTACGTGGTTTTTGACGAGCCCTTCAGCGAATCCGACTCAAACGAGCTTCGAGGACTGGACCTCCACAAAGAGACCGCCTGGGATCGCTTTTACGAACTCGCCGACAGCTACGGAGGACGGCCTGCGATTGAGATCGACTACAACGAGGATCCGAACGACACGACGGAGTTCGGCTACTCTCAGCCATTTTACCTTGACATTTCAAGTGAACGAGATTCGCAAGTTCAGATTGTCGACATGCAAGCCGAGGAAGAGTGCGAGAAAACGTCGGCAAAATCTTTTCTCTACATTCCCGCAGACGGGTCTTACTCAATCAAAGAAGTAGTCTTCGCCCTACAGGGGTTGGACACCCCCAGGGCCGCAATCCCAGAAGGTGCAGTGAAATCGGAGAAGGGGGGTGATCCATATTTTCGCCACGAGACGATCACGGTAGGAGGTACTGAGGCGCCTGTAACTCTCAACGTGAACAGCGCGGCGCGAAAGGACTGGCGCTGCGAGTGGAGGATTCACGCCACGTACAATACCGAGGGAAAGAATTCCCAGTCGGCGATGATTGATGACGGCGGGCAACCTCTTATTACGGAGGGCGTTCCAGCCAGCCCCATCCAGAAATGGGTAGTAGGCCCACGCAGCGCAAGGATCGTCAACTGTATAACGCACCCGCATGACAGTGCTTACTGTCAGCTTCCGCGACTCCAGCCGTAGATCGTGATCTTGATGGTGGGGGCGTCGAGGCGGCAGGTGTCCAGGGTGGATCATCTCGTCCGAGAGCGCCTATGCCGTCGCGGGCGTCGGCTCCTTGTCCGTCTACCCGAGTTCACCGCGACGGAGGGCGTCCCGTATCTCGTTGAGCTTCGCGGTCGTTGCCGGGGTCTGCTCCTGTGCTTGTTCAGCGAGTCGGAGGGCATCGTCGATCTCGCTGAGCTTCCCGGAGGACAAAACGGCCGCCCGCTCTGTGAGGTCGTCCCGGGACACGGTGGTCAGCCACGTGCACGGGGTGAAGCCCGGACGCGGGAACGCGAGCCGCAGCACGCCGTCGAACGGCAGCCCTTCACCGGCACCGACCCTCACCTCGATGCCCAGACCGCTGATGTCGAGGCCCGCCGGAGCGACGACCTGCATCGCCTGAAACCCGGACGTGTCGTCTCCTGACAGCAGTACGACCAACCTCGGCTCGTCGAACTGGACCCACCAGACTTCGCCACGTTGCACAAGCCCTCCGATACACGGGACGGCAGGCAGACGCTGCGCGGCCTGACGCGGGGTGGAGACGGTCACAGCGTAGACCCTGCCTGCCGGCAGGAGGCGTTCGAGAGCCTGACGAGCCGGGCAGCAGGACGCTTCACACGGGTCAGGACCTGCCGCGCAAGAACTGCTGGGCCAACACCGAGTGAGTGGGCCGGGGACGGCCTCCGCGCCGAACAGCGCGTCACGCTGCTGGTCAACCCGAAAGCCGGCGGCGGGAAGGTCCAGCCCCGCACGCTGCCCCGCGTGGAGGGGTGCGAGGCTAGGCGTATGCACCTCTCACGCCGCGCTTCCTGGTTTCTGCTCGCCTTCGGCGGGTGGTCCTGGTTCGTCTGGATCACGTTCGTCCGCAACCTGTGGAAGGACTCCAGCGGGCTGGCCTTCGAGGACGGGGACCCCACGGGGTACTTCTGGGTGCACCTCGTGCTGGCCGTGACGTCTTTCGCGCTGGGTACGGCGATCGGGTGGCTCGGGCTGCGGGGCGTACGGGCGGCGCGGCGGGCCGGCGGCGGTGCCGACGGCGGGGTGGCCGGCGAGGGCGCGGGCGGGGACGTGCGCGAGGCTGCCGGGGCCGGGAGGTAGGCCGTGGTGTTCGTGCCGATCGCGATCGGGATGCTGCTGCTCGTCGCCACCGCGCACTGGTACGTGTGGCGGCGGCTGGTCCGCGACACCATGCGGCGCGGCGGCTGGCCGCGGCGGCTGGCGACGCCGGTGGTCGTCGTGCTGCCGCTGATGGCGTTCGCGACGGTGGCCTCGGAGCGGGCCGAGGCGCCGATGGCGGTGCAGCGGGCGCTGGGCTGGCCGGGGCTGATGTGGCTGGCGCTGCTGCTGTACCTGCTGCTGGCCCTCGCGGTGGGCGAGGTGGTGCGGCCGGTGCTGCTGCGGGTGCTGGAGCGGCGGGCGCGGCGGCGGGCGGCGGGCGGTACGGGCGCCGGCGGCCCGGAAGCGGAGGCGGGGCGCGAGGCGGCCGGCGCCGCGCTCGCGCAGGAGGTCGT
>NZ_BAAAPF010000213.1:0-12631 GCF_039531005.1 Streptomyces synnematoformans | reverse complement strand
TACGCGCGGCCCAGGGCGGCGCGGCGCAGCCGCCAGTGCGGCGCGGTGCGGGCGGGGTGCTCGGCGTAGCGGCGGTCGCGGATGTCGGAAACGAGGCGCGCGGGGGCGCCGTCGGCCGCGAGCACGTCGAGCGCCTCGCCCTTGGTGATCAGCCGGCCCTCGCGCAGGGTGACGCCGGCGCGGGCGACCGTGACCGGGCCGAGGTCGACCCACACGTCGTGCAGCCAGCGGCGCCGCCGGGCGGCCGCGGGCAGCCAGTACTCCGCGAGGTCCTTGCGGATGAACGCCGTCAGCTCCTCGTCCGGCAGCGGCGGCAGCAGCCGTTCGGGCCCGGGACCGTGCAGCACCAGCGCACCGGTGTGCAGCTCCCGGCGGGTGACCGGGGTGACGGGGCGGCGGAACAGCTCGGCGTGCGCCCAGGTGAGGTGGTCGAGGCCGGCGCCGGCGAGCCGGTCGGCGGCCAGGTACGAGCAGTGCAGCTTCGCGGCGAGCGGTACCTCGCGGTGGAGCCGCTGGTGCAGCGCCCGCAGCCGCCGCCGGGCGGCGGGGTCGGCGCCGGGGTCGGCGCGGACGACGGCGACGAGGTCGAGATCGCTGCGGTACGGGCGGTAGTCGCCGAGGGCGAGCGAGCCGTGGGCCCACAGCGCCGTCAGCGGCACGGCGTCGTACAGGGCGGCGCGGAAGCGGTCGAGCAGGGGCCGGGCGACGTCGCGCTCGGCCACGTCAGGCGGCCAGCAGGTCGTCGAGGCCGGCGCGGGCGAGCGTCTCCAGTTCGTCGAGCGCGGCGCGGGCGCGGGCGGCGGTGCGCGGGTCCCGCTCGGGCAGGCCGCTGGCGGCGAACTCGTCCTCGTCGAGCCGGAGGAGGGTCTGCCGGTCGCCGGAGAGCCAGAGGTCGAGGTCCAGGTCGTGCACGGTGACGCGGTCCGCCTCCACGCGGGCGGGGCGGGCGACGTCGCAGTACCAGCCCTTGAGGCGGCCGTCGGCGTCGTGGATCTCCTTGACCGAGTACCAGCGGTCGCGCCAGAAGTGCTCGGTCCACACGTCGCCCCGCTCGAACCGGACGTAGCCGGCGTCGCGCTCCGGCGGGCCCGCCCAGGGGGCCCGGACGACGGCGTGCTCGCCGTCGTCGCGGACGGCGACGGCCGGGTAGCTCAGGCCCGGCCGCTGCTGTTTGACCAGCTTTACCTCGATCTCGCGGCCCGGTGTCAGCATGCCCGTCCTCCCGTACGCGTGCCCCCGGCGCGGCGGCGGCGCACCGGCCGCGGGCCGGGCCGCCACGGCAATTGGTGAGGCCCCGCGACGGGGGAGCGCGGGGCCTCACACCGTCAAACGGCCGACGTGGACTCCGTGTTCCCGGGTCGCGAAAAATTCTCCGCGCGGAGGCCGCACCCAGGCATGGTGGGGTCGGGCGATCCCCCGCATCGCCCGAGCCCACCACTCCCCCGGCCCCCGGGGCGCCGCCCCGGTGCCGGAAGCCTTGCTGAGTATACTGGCTGACAGCCAGTGAAGGCAGGAGTTACAGGATGTCCCCCCGCAGGCCCGCAGTCAATGAAGAACTCCGACGCCGTTCCCGGGAGCGTCTGCTGCAAGCCACGGTGGAACTGGTCGACGAGCGGGGCTTCGAGGGCACGACCTTGGGGGACATCGCGGAACGCGCCGGTTCCGCGCGCGGGCTCGTCTCGTACTACTTCCCCGGAAAACGCCAGCTCGTGCAGTCGGCCGTGCACAGGTTGATGCATCTTACGCTCGCCGCGGCCCTGGAGCGGCCGCCGCAGCCGCAGGACGGCCGGGAGCGGATGGCCCGCGCCATCGACGCGGTCCTCGGTCTCTCGCAGGACCACCCGGTGCTGATGCGCCACCATATGGCCGGAATCCTGCAGGCCGACGGGTTCATCCAGTGCGCAGAGCAGCAGCGGCTGGCGTACCTGCTGCACGACACCGTGGCGCGCTGGGGCTCGCCCGACCCGGACACGGAGTACCCGATGCTGCGCGCGCAGCTCATGGGCGCGGTCTTCGCGCTGCTGCTGCCGGGGGTGCCGATGCCGCTCGACCGGCTGCGCGGCGAGCTGTTCCGGCGCTACGGGCTGGACTGGCACCTCGGCGTCCCCCCGGAGGGCGTGCTGCCCTCCGACGGGCTGCCGGCGCGCGCCGCGCACCAGCGGTAGCCGGAGCGGGACCGGGAGCAGGGGGAGGCGCGCGCGGCGCCGGGGCACCCGCGGCTCCGCGCGTCTCGCGGGGCCGGTGTCAGTGCCCGGGTGCAGACTGTCCCCTACTCGACGACCTCGACGACGAGGGCGCACGGAGGTGGATCCCGATGCAGGACGTACTGCTGGCGGTCGGAACGCGCAAGGGGCTGTTCCTGGGGCGGCGCCGGGGCGGCGCATGGGAGCTGGACGGGCCGCACTTCAAGGCCCAGGCCGTGTACTCGGTGGGCATCGACGTGCGCGGCGCGGCGCCGCGGGTGCTCGCCGGCGGCGACAGCGCGCACTGGGGCCCGTCGGTCTTCCACTCCGACGACCTCGGCGCCACGTGGCAGGAGCCCCGGCGGCAGCCGGTGACGTACCCGAAGGACACCGGCACCTCGCTGGAGCGGGTGTGGCAGCTGCAGCCGGCCGGGGCCGAGGCCCCCGGCGTGGTGTACGCGGGCACCGAGCCCGGCGGCCTGTTCCGGTCCGAGGACGGCGGCGAGACGTTCGAGCTGGTGCGGCCGCTGTGGGAGCACCCGACGCGGGAGCGGTGGGAGCCGGGCGGCGGCGGGCTCGCGGTGCACACGGTGGTCACCGACCCGAGGGACGCCGGGTCGGTGACGGTCGCCGTCTCCGCCGGCGGCGTCTACCGCACCGCGGACGGCGGCGCCAGCTGGGCCCCGTCGAACTCCGGGGTGCAGGTGGTCTTCCAGCCGGAGAAGTACCCGGAGTTCGGCCAGTGCGTGCACAAGGTCGCCCGGGACGCCGTCGATCCGGACCGGCTCTACCTGCAGAACCACTGGGGCGTCTACCGCAGCGACGACGCCGGGGCCACCTGGACGGACATCGGCGCGGGCCTGCCGTCGGACTTCGGCTTCGCCGTCGACACCCACCCCACGCGCGGCGGCACGGCGTACCTCTTCCCCATCACGGCCGACGTCGACCGGGTGCCCGCGGAGAACCACTGCCGCGTCTACCGCACCGAGGACGCGGGCGCGACCTGGGAGCCGCTGTCAGCCGGGCTGCCGCAGGAGGATCACTACGGCACGGTGCTGCGGGACGCGCTGCGCACCGACGACTCCGACCCCGCCGGGGTGTACTTCGGCAACCGCAACGGGGAGGTCTTCGCCAGCGCCGACGAGGGGGAGAGCTGGACGCAGCTCGCCGCCCACCTGCCGGACGTGCTCTGCGTGCGGGCGGCGGCCGTCTGAGACGTGGCGGGCGGGGGCCCGCGGAGCCAGTAGAGTGACCGGCCATGGCTGGACGTCCTCTCCACGACATCGTCGAAGCCGGCTGGGCCAAGGCCCTGGAACCGGCCGCCCAACAGATCGCCGCCATGGGCGACTTCCTACGCGCCGAGATCGCGGCGGGCCGGACATACCTGCCCGCCGGGCCCAACGTGCTACGGGCCTTCCAGCAGCCCTTCGACGACGTACGCGTGCTCATCGTCGGCCAGGACCCCTACCCCACCCCGGGCCACGCCGTGGGCCTGAGCTTCTCCGTCGCCCCCGACGTGCGCCCGCTGCCCGGCAGCCTGGAGAACATCTTCCGCGAGCTGCACAACGACCTCGGCCACCCGCGCCCCGCCAACGGCGACCTCACCCCGTGGACCGAGCAGGGCGTGCTGCTGCTCAACAGGGCGCTGACCACCGCGCCCAGGCGCCCCGCGGCGCACCGCGGCAAGGGCTGGGAGCAGGTCACCGAGCAGGCCATCCGGGCGCTCGCCGCCCGCGGCCGGCCGCTGGTGGCGGTCCTGTGGGGCCGCGACGCGCGCAACCTGCGCCCCATGCTCAGCGACTACCCCGCCATCGAGTCCTCCCACCCCTCCCCGATGTCCGCCGACCGCGGCTTCTTCGGCTCCCGGCCGTTCAGCCGGGCCAACGAACTGCTGCAGAAGCAGGGCGCCCAGCCGGTGGACTGGACGCTGCCGACGAACGGATAGCCGCCATGACCAACGACACGGCCCGCCAGGTGCTCGGCATCGACTCCGGGGGCTCGGGGCTGCGCATCGCCGCGGCGGCCGTCGCCGCCGGGGGCGCCGACCCGGTGGCGGACGACGCCGGCGTCGAGACCGCGGGGCCCGTCGTCACCGGGGACGACGGGCTCGACGCCGACGACCTCCTGGGCAAGGTGCTGCCCGCCGCGCACCGGCTGCTGCGCGCGGCGGGGACGGAGTCCTTCGACGCCGTGTGCGTCGGCGCCGCCGGCATGGCCACCCTCGGCGGCGATCTGCGCGCCCGCCTGCCCGGGGCGCTCGCGGACGCGCTCGGCGTACGGCACCTGGCGCTCGCCGCCGACGGCGTCACCGCGTACGCGGGAGCGATCGGGCAGCACCCGGGCGCCGTCGTCGCCGCCGGCACCGGCATGATCGCCGTGGGCACCGGGCTCGACGCGGCCGGGTGGCGGCGCGCCGACGGCTGGGGGCACCTCCTCGGCGACTGCGGGGGCGGCGCGTGGATCGGCCGGGCGGGGCTGGAGGCGGCGATGCGGGCCTTCGACGGCCGCCGCGGCGGCTCCGCGGCGCTGCTGGCCCGGATGGAGTCGGTGTTCGGCACCGGTACGGAGATGCCGGCCCTGCTCTACCCGCGGCCGGACCGTCCGGCGGTGCTGGCGTCGTTCGCGCCGGAGGTCGCCCGGTGCGCCCCGCACGACCCGGTCTCGGCCGCGATCCTCACGGAGGCCGGCGAGCACATCGCCGCCGCGGCCGTCGCGGTCTGCCCCGCCGACCCGGGGAGCGCGGTCGCGCTCACCGGCGGGCTCTTCGGCATCGGCGAGCCGCTGCTGGCGCCGCTGCGCGCGGAGCTGGCGGAGCGGCTGCCGCGCGCCCGGATGGCGACCGCGGCGGGGACGCCGCTGACCGGGGCGCTGCGGATCGACGCGGCGCTGGCGGCGGGGGAGCTGGTGCTGCCGGTGGAGCGGGGCATGCTCGACGTCTGGTAGGACCCGGGCCCGGGCCCGCCCTGCGGCCGGGCGGCCGTGCGGCCGGGCGGCCTGACGGCCGGGCGGCGACCGCGCGTAGCGTGCCCGGGACGGTGCGTAGGAGGTCCGTCACCTCCTGTCCCCCGGTGTGCTCCGGCGGTCACGCCGGCGGGCGAATGGCCACCCCGGGCATGTGTCGGACCGCGGCGACGCGTTAACATGCGGCGCCATGAGCTCTGCCGATGGACACGATGGACACGCAGCCGGTCTGCCCGTACGTATGCCCCGCCGTCAGCCGGGGCGGCACCGCAAGCCGGAGCGGCCGAGTGCGCCCGAAGGCGCGCCGGCGCTGGTCCTGGCCGTGCCCGGGGCGCCTTCCGCGGCCATCCGCAGCATGGCGGAGGAGGTGCTCAGCATCGCCCGCTCCGACCTTCCGGGGCTCGACGGCCGGGTCGCCTACGTCGACGGCGAGGACGAGGAGTTCCCGCCGCTGACGGCGGTGCTGGCGCAGGCCGCGGCGCAGCGCGCCGCGCTCGCCGAGGCCGGAACGCTCCAGGTGGCGGAGGACGTGCCGGTGGCCGTCGTGGTGCCGCTGCTCGCGGGCCCCGACCCCGTGCTGCTGGACCGGGTGCGCGACACGATCGCGACGAGCGGGACGGCGGTCGAGCTCACCGACGTCCTCGGGCCGCACCCGCTGCTCGCCGAGGCGCTGCACGTGCGGCTGTCGGAGGCGGGGCTGGCCCGGGCGGACCGCGCGCGGCTGTTCACCGTCGCGACGGCGGCGGACGGCATCATCCTCGGCGCCGTGGGCGGCGAGGAGGCTGTCCAGGCGGCGGGCGTGACGGGCATGCTGCTCTCGGCGCGACTGGCGGTGCCGGTGATGGCGGCGCCGCTGGACCGGGCGGGTGCGGTGGCGAAGGTCGCGGAGTCGCTGCGGAGTTCGGGCTCGGCGCGGCTCGCGCTCGCGCCGTACGCGCTGGGCCCCGAGCTGCCGGCGGAGATGCTGGCCACCGCGGCGCAGGAGGCGGAGTGCGAGGCGGCGGAGCCGCTGGGCCCGTACCCGTCGGTCGGGCAGCTGGCGCTGACGCAGTACACGACGACGCTGGGCATCGCGCCGCAGCCGGCCGGGGCGCCGATGCGCTGACGGGAACGCGGCGGCGCGTACGCCCCGCACGGGATGAAGGGAGCCGCCGGCGCGTGCCGGCGGCTCCGCCGCGTGACGGACCGGGTGCGGGGCCGTCGGGCGGCCCGGTTCAGGCGAACACGACGCAGGAGGCCGCCGGCACCGCGGCCGAGCCGGTGCGGCGCGGGGTGCCGGTCGCCGCGTCGATCTCGAACCAGGTGACGTCCCCGGAGTGCTCGTTGGCCGCGTAGAGGTGGCGGCCCCGCGGGGCGATCGCGAGATCCCGCGGCCAGGCACCGCCGCAGGGGACCTCGGAGACGGCCTCGCGGACGTCGCCCGCCTCGTCGAGCGCGAGGGTGGCGACGACGTCGGGGCCGCGCACGGCGGTCCAGCAGAAGCGGCCGTCCGGGGAGGCCACGATGCCCGAGGCGTACGGGGTGGCGTCCGGCTCGGCGGTCAGCATCGGCGCCTCCGCGAGCGGTTCGAGGGTGCCGGTGGCGGCGTCCCAGGAGCAGACGGTGACGACGGGCTCCAGCTCGCAGGCGACGTAGACGCGGTGGCCGTCGGGGTGGAAGGCCAGATGGCGCGGGCCCGTCCCGGGGCGCAGCCGGACCTCGTGGTTGAGGCGGAGCGCCCCGCGGTCGGCGTCAAGGGCGCACACCAGCACGGAGTCGGTGCCGAGGTCGACGCCGAGGATCCAGGCGCCGGTCGGGTCGGGGACGACCTGGTGGGCGTGCGGGCCCTCCTGGCGCTCGGCGACCGGGCCGCCGCCCTCGTGCTGCAGCAGCGCGGCGGGGCCGGCGAGGGCGCCGCCTGCGGTGATCGGGACGGTGCTGAAGCTGCCGGAGGCGTAGTTGGCGGTGATGACGTGGCCGCCGGCGAGCGCGAGGTGGGTGGGGTGGTCGCCGCTGACGGGCACGGGGTCGCCGACCGGCTCGGGCTTGTCGCCGGTCAGCCGGAACGCGGCGACGCTCCCGCCTTCCGTCTGGCTCACGGCGTAGAGCAGGCCGCCGTCGGCGGCGGCGAGGAACGAGGGGTCGGGGACGGCGTCGGTGGAGTGCCGGGGGACGAGGCCGCCCGTGTCCGGGTCGACGTCGGCGACGGTGATCCCGGCGCCGCCACCGCTGGAGAACGAGCCGACGCAGGCCCGCAGAACCGATCCACCCATGCGCTTTCTCCTTCCAGCAGGTCCGGGCCGGTCCGGGCGACCCTACCCGACGATCTCCCGCCCGTCCGGCCAACTCCCGCACGCCGCCGGCGACACGTCCCGTACCGCACCGGACGGGAGTGCTGGACAATGCCGTACGCGCAGGGGCCGCGCACCGTGATACCACCGGACGTGAGGAGACGGCACATGCACGGAGCGCAGAGCAGCACCCGGATCGCGGGCACCCTGTTGTCCGCCGCCGCCCTGCTGGGCGGCGTCCAGAGCGCGGCCGCCGCCGGGCCCGCGGACACCGCCGACGTGATCGACGTGGCGACCGCGGGCGAGCTGGAGGCGGCGCTCGCCGCCGCCGGCCCCGGCGACGAGGTCCGCATGGCCGACGGCACCTACCGCGGCAACTTCGACATCACCGCCTCCGGCGCCGCGGCCGCCCCCGCCGGCCTCACCGGCTCCGCCGACGCGGTGCTGGTCGCCGGCGGCGGCTACGGGCTGCACCTGGACGGCGCCTCGCACTGGAACCTGAACGGGTTCACGGTCACCGGCGGGCAGAAGGGCATCGTGCTCGACGACGCCGACCACGTGCACATCGCCTCCGTCACCGTGCACGACCTGGACATGGAGGCCGTGCACTTCCGCAACTCCAGCTCCGACGGCTCGATCACCGACTCCCGCATCCACGACACCGGGCACGACGGCCGCGGCATGGGCGAGGGCGTCTACGTCGGCAGCGCGGGCGGCACCGGCGACCGCAGCGACCGCATCCTGATCCGGGGCAACACGATCGGCCCCGGCGTGGGCGGCGAGAACATCGACGTCAAGGAAGGCACCACCGGCGCCCGGATCATCGGCAACACCTTCGACGGCAGCGGCCTGACCGGCGCGAACTACGACGACTCGTGGGTCGACATCAAGGGCAACGACGTGCTGGTCGAGGACAACACCGGCCGCGGCACGACCAACGACGGCTACCAGACCCACGAGGTGCAGGACGGCTGGGGCTGCAACGCGACGTTCCGCGGCAACAGGTCCGACCTCGGCGGCGCGACGGGCCCGGACCGGTACGCCATCCACGTCACCAACCACGACGCGCACAGCTGCCCGGTGACGGTCTCGGACAGCAACACCGTCACCGGCGGCCGCGGCCTGGTGAACCCGGGGATCCCGGTCACCGGCTGACCCGCCCCGCCCGGCCCGGGGCGTACCGGCCTTGGCATGCTTGCCGGCATGAGCGCCACCGGTCCCACCGCCGTCGTCTTCGACCTCGACGGCACCCTCGTCGACAGCGAACCGAACTACTACGAGGCCGGGCGCCGTGTCCTCGCCCGGCACGGCGTCCCGGACTTCACCTGGGAGGACCACGCCGGGTTCCTGGGCGTGGGCACCCGGGAGACGCTGCGCACGCTGCGCGCCCGGTACGGGCTGGCGGCGCCGGTGGCGGAGCTGCTGGCGGAGAAGAACGCGGAGTACGTGCGGCTGGCGCGGGCGGCGACGGAGGCGTATCCGCAGATGCGGAAGCTCGCCGAGATGCTGTACGCGGCCGGGTGCCCGACGGCGGTGGCGTCCGGCTCCTCGCGCGCCGCCATCGAGGCGGTGCTCCCGGCGGCGGGGCTCGACGGGCTGTTCACCACGCTGGTCTCGGCGGAGGAGGTCGCGCGGGGCAAGCCGGAGCCGGACGTGTTCCTGGCGGCGGCCCGGCGGCTGGGCGTGCGGCCGGCGGACTGCACGGTGGTGGAGGACGCGCCGCCGGGCTGGGAGGCCGCGCGCCGGGCCGGGATGCGGTGCGTGGCGGTGCCGTATCTGCCGGAGCAGGCGGACGAGGCGGTCGCCGCGGGGGCGGGGCTGGTGTTCCGGGGCGGGCAGCGGGAGTTCTCGGCGGAGCGGGCGTTCGCGTGGATCACGGGCGCGGCGTGACCGCGTGACCGGCGCGGCGGGCGCGGTGTGCCGGGCGCGGTGTGACGGGCATGGTGCGTCGGCGGGCGGCGGCTGCCCGCGCGGCGGTGCCGTGGTGGCGCACCGCCCCGCACTCCCCCGCGGCCCGGCCGCCGGGCGGCCGGGCCGCGGGACCGCCTCGCCCGGCGGCGGTCAGCCCCCGGCCTCGCCCCGGACGTGCCGCTGCACGAACTCGTAGGCCAGGTCCCCGAACTGCTCGCCGAACGGGATGGACCGCTCCGCGGTCTTCAGGAAGTGCACCCCGCCCCACGTCCGGCTGTCCGCGCAGTCCCGCACGAAGTCCGTCCACGTGCCCCAGTGCAGCGCGAGGTCGTCCCCGGGGGTGAGCCCCG
Source organism: Streptomyces synnematoformans (assembly GCF_039531005.1). Lineage (NCBI taxonomy): Bacteria > Bacillati > Actinomycetota > Actinomycetes > Kitasatosporales > Streptomycetaceae > Streptomyces > Streptomyces synnematoformans. The sequence goes on along the minus strand of NZ_BAAAPF010000213.1, from coordinate 2,956 downwards.
GCTCGACCAGCGTCGAGCCGGCCGGGGCCCGGAACGTCCAGTCCAGGACGTCGTCGTCGAAGAAGCGCCGCGTCGCCTGCGCCTGCGCCGCGCAGACGCACGCGGAGCCGGAGGGGTACTCGGGGTGGTCGCCGACGTTGAGGTAGCTCGTCCACTCGTCGCCGGGCATGTCGTGCACCGTTCCCTTGCCCGGGCCGCCCCAGGCGGTGACCCGCCGGCGGCCGTGGACGTGGCGGACGGCGCTGAACGGCCGTACGGCGTCGTACCGGGTCTTGTGGTGCCAGACCGCGACAAGCGCGTCGAAGATCGCGACGGTGCTGCCGAAGAGGAGGTGGACCAGGTCGTCGAGGTCCAGTTCACCGTGCGCCTGGGCCGCGGCGCCCACGGAGATGCCGACGCCGAGGAACTTGTTGTCGAAGACCTCCGCCTTCACCTTCTGCTCGTCGGTCAGCGCGGCCGACGCCGCCAGGACCTCGTCCACCGCGCGCTTGTACTCCCGCGGCCGGGTGTGGTCGCTGAACTCGGGCGGGGCGAGCCCGAAGCGCCGGGGGTCCCGGAAGGTGTGCGCCCGGACCAGGCGCTGCTGCGGGGTGACGAACGCCTGGACGGTGAAGATCCCCTTGTCGCCCGCGTTCCCGGCGAGGCGGCGGTTGTGGGTGCCCAGGTTCGGCTGCCAGCGCGACGGGTGCGTCAGCCCGTACGCGGAGTTGACCGGGCGGTAGCCGGTGTAGTCCTCGTACGGCCGGCCGTTGTAGGTGCGGCCCTCGTCGCCGAGCTGGTTCATGCCGTCGTGTGCCGTACGGGCGAGAACGGCCCGGCCCGCCAGGTTGCCGATGCCGACGGGGCTGGTCGGGTCCTCCGACTCGTCGTCGGGGTCCAGGCCGACGGCGACCATGAGGTCGCGGAAGGCGGTTTTCCGGCCCGGCTCCACCCCTTTGATCACCTGGTAATTGGCGTGCAGTGCGGCGATGTTCTTGTTCCGGTTGGTCGTGGACTCGCCCGCGGGGCGGCGGCGGATACGGGAGTACACGCCCACCGCCGTCGGGTGATAGGGCGCCATCGCGTCGAACCACGCGGCGGTCGACACATGGATGAAACGGTGGAGCACGGTGACGTCCATGGGCCCGTAGACGTCCTCTGCGGGACGAAAGCGGGCGATCAGATCGCGTACGAAGTTTCCGGTGTCGAAGTCGAAGTCGGCGGCGTCCGCCGCCGTTTGTCCGGCCGGCTCGGCGGCGGCCGTCGAGCCGGTGTGGCCCAGGGCCGCCAGGGCGGCGGTCGAGGCGCCGCCGATCCCGCCGAGCAGTACCGACCTGCGGCGGGGTGCGGATCCGGCGGCCGGGGGGCGTCTTCGTGTCGTCATGGTGCGCATCTCCCTCTCTCAAGTTTCTTTAAAACTTCGGCCAATTCGAGGGAAAATGCAGAGCGCCCGCGGACGGCGCCGATCCCCCGCCAGAAGACTACTGATTCCGGCCGCCCGGTCCACCGCGCGACCGGGTAGTCCGCACTACTCGGATGTGCACTGTCACGGGAGTTGACCGCGGCCTTTCCCCGGATATTCCGGAAGACCCCGAATGCGGTCACACGGCGATTACCGGTAATGACCGGCGGGTTTTTTCAGCCGCCGAGCTGCCCGTCGCCCAGCACCTTGGCCGTCGCGCGCTGCGCGAGGGCGTCGTCGAGGCAGCCGCGCAGGCGCATGCGGTCGTGGTCGCCGAGGGCCGGGCGGACGCTGCCCACCCAGACGGCGCCCTCCAGCCTGCTCAGCACGGCGTGGCGCGCGGGGACCCGGGTCGAGCGGCGGCAGCTCTCCCACAGGTCCCGCGCGGCCATCCGGCCCGCCGCGGCATCGTCGGTGCCGCGCACGGTGACCTCGAAGACGACCGCCGTCGCCGCGGCGTCCGGGCTCTTCCCGGGCCGGGTCTGGGTGGCGTCCGCGAGCCGGCCGAGTCCGAAGACCAGGGCGGCCAGGGCCAGTACGGCGACGACGAGCGTACGGATCCGGGGCGGGCGCCGTACCGCCGGCCGGGACTCCAGCGGCTCCGCGCGCGCCATGCCGCCGGGCGGCGCCGCGAGCCCGGCGAGGCGGGCGGCCGTGCGGTGGTCGGCGGGGCGGACGGTGGCGGCGGCGACCTTCTGCACCGCCCAGGCGGCGGCCGACAGCGCCGCGCCGGCGGCCATCAGCACCGGCACGAAGACGTACGTGCGGTCCGTGCCGTCCGGGCGCGGGCCGGCCAGCCACCGGAACCGCTGGGACGGCTCGGGCCGGGCGCGCTGCAGGCCGCGCAGGATCTCCTCGGTGCGGTCGCGGCCGTCGGCGACCTCGCGCTCCAGCCGGGAGACGCGGGCGTAGAGCGCGATGCCGACGAGCAGCACCTCGATCGCCAGCAGCAGCACGCCGCTGATAAGCGCGCGCTGCCACTCCCAGCGGTGGAGGTAGAGCACGAAGTAGCCGGCCGCGGCGGCGCCGGACAGTCCGCCGAAGACGTACGCCGCGTACCTCACGCCGCCTCCCCCGCCGCGCCGGCCACCCCCCGGCGGGCCGCGGCCGCGCCGCCGGTCACGCCGCCGCCTCGCGGCTGCCGCCGTGGGCCGTGCCGGCGCCGCCGTCCGCGTCGACGGCGCCGGCCGCGCCGTCCTCACCGTCCTCACCGTCCTCACCGTCCGCGCCGTCCGCGCCGTCCGCGCCGGCGGTGCCGGCGGCCGCCACCGCACCGGTCGTGTCGTCCACCGTCAGCGCCGTGCCCGGCGGGAACCGCCCCACCGCGCCCGGCACGCCCACCGCCGTGGGCACCCCGTACTCCCGGGCCAGCACCGCCAGGTGCGACAGGGCACTGCCGCGGTCGGCGAGCAGCCCGGCGAGCCCGGCGAGCCGCGGCGCGAGCGCCGGGTCGAGCACCGGCACCACCAGCACCGCGGCCCGGGGCCGCTCCCCCGACCCGTCCCAGGCCACCCC
>NZ_BAAAPF010000212.1:0-12662 GCF_039531005.1 Streptomyces synnematoformans | reverse complement strand
ATCCGCTTGAAGGCGTCGATCCCCTGCCGGCCGAACTCCGCCTTCCGCGCCGCCCCCGTTACAGACCCGCCAGCTGGCCGCCGTCGACCACCACCGTCGTCCCCGTCTGGAACCCCATGCCGTCCGACGCCAGGGCCAGCGCCGCCGACGCCATCTCCTCCGGCGTCGCCATCCGCTTGAAGGCGTCGATCCCCTGCCGGCCGAACTCCGCCTTCCGCGCCGCCCACTGCTCGTCGGTGTCGCCCGGCGGCCGGTGCACGTCCAGCATCGGCGTGTCCGTCATCCCCGGCGCCAGCGCCACCACGCGGATGCCGTGCGTGCCGTTCTCGATCGCCGCCGCCTGCACCAGACCCGCCACGCTGTTCTTGCTCGCGGTGTACGAGCCGAGGCCGGGGCGCGTCGCGTACTGGTTGGACGAACCCGTGACGAGGATGACGCCGCCCCCGCCCGCCCGCAGGTGGGGGATCTCGTACTTCATCGCCACGAAGACGCCGCGGGTGTTCGTGAGCGTCACGTCGTCCCAGTCCGCGACCGAGACCTCGTGGAGGTCGGTGAACGGCTTCTGGACGCCCGCGTTGTTGAGCGCGATGTCGAGCCCGCCGTACCGCCGCACCACCGTGTCGACGAACCTCTCCACCTCCTCGGGCCGGCGCACGTCGGCCCTGAGGTACGTCGCCTCCCCGCCGGCCCTCCGGATCAGCCGCTCCACCTCCCGCCCCAGGTGCACGCGCCGCCCGCAGAACCCGACCCGCGCGCCCTCCGCGGCGAACGCGATCGCCGCCGCCCGCCCGATACCCGACGTGGCGCCGGTGACGAGGACCGTCTTCCCCGCGTACCTGCCGCGGCCGGGCTCCCCGCCGTCCGGACGCCGGTCGCGCTCCCGCGCCGACGCCGTCCGGGCACCCGCCCCGAGGCCCGCCCCCGCGGCGGCCATCGCCGCTGCCGCCCCGCCCAGCACGTTCCGCCGGCCCACCGGCCCGCTCTTCCCGTCTCGCATCCGCTGTCCCTCCTCGACCTGCTGCGGTACGGCTCCACCCTCCGGCCCGTGCGGCGGGCGCCACATCCGCCGGCCGGTGGCGCCGGGCACCGACCAACGGGGGTGGCGCGGTGCGGGGACCCCCGACTTTCGTCGCATGTGCGTGTCAGCGGCGGTGCTTACGATGCCGGTATGTCCACCGTCGAGTCGCCGGCCGCGCGCCGCGCACCGCTGGGGCCGCTGCCGTCGCTGACGCCGGGGCAGCTTCGGCTGCTGCTGGCCGCCGGGTTCGTCTTCGTCGCCGTCAAGTCGGTGCGTACGGCGCTGACCGAGCAGGCGGGCCTCGTCACCTCGCCGGCGGCGAGCGCCGCCGTGGCCGCCGCGCTGTGCGCGGCGCTGCTGCTGTGCCGCCGGATGCCGGTCGCGGTGGCGGTGGTCACCGGCGCCGGGTTCCTGCTGGAGAGCCAGCTGTGGCCGGTGTTCGTCGCCCTGTACGCGGTCACGGTGCGGCGGTCCCTGCCGGTCGCGGCGGCGCTGACCGGCGCCGTCTTCGTACCGGCGGCCCTCGGCCCGTTCCGCGACCTGGTGCACATGCCGCACGTCATGCTCTTCCCCTGCGCGGTGCTGGCCGTGCCGCTGGCGGTCGGGCTGGCCGCGCGCAGCCAGCGCGACCTGACCCGGTCCCTGGCGCGCCAACTGGAGGACCGGGAGGCGGCGGACCGGCTGCGCGACGAGCAGGTGCGGATGGCCGAACGGGCCCGTATCGCACGCGAGATGCACGACGTGCTCGCCCACCGGCTCAGCCTGCTCGTCCTGCACACCGGCGTGCTCCAGCGCCGCGGCGACGCCGCACCCGGGTCCGTGCCCGGTCCCGTACGGGAACGCCTCGACCTGCTCCGTACGACCAGCGCCCACGCCCTCGACGACCTGCGCGACCTCCTGGGCGCACTGCGCGACCACGAAGGCCCCGTCCCGCTGACCCCCACCGCCGACGACCTGCCCGCCCTCATCACCGAGGCCGAGCGCGCCGGCACCCGGGTCCGCGCCCGCACCGACGACCTCGCCGGACTGCCCGCCGCCGTCCGCCTCGCCGCCCACCGCATCGTGCAGGAGGCCCTCACCAACGCCCGCAAGCACGCCCCCGGCAGCCCCGTCGATCTCACGGTGGAAGTGACGAGGTCACGGGTGGTGATACGCGCCGGGAACCCGTGCGCGGCGCCGCCGGAACCGGCACCCGGCCGACCCGGGCCGCCCGGCTCCGAGCCGTCCGGCTCCGGGCCGTCCGGTTCCCGGCCGTCCGGTTCCCGGCCGCGCGGTTACGGTCTGGTCGGCATAGCCGAGCGGGTGGCCGCCCTCCACGGCGACCTCACCACGGGGGCCACCGCCGACGGCGGCTTCCTGCTCACCGCCGAACTGCCCGTGCCCGTCCACCCGGCGGACGAGCCGCAGGCGCTCAGCCCGATGGCGGCGGCCCGGTGATCCGCGTCCTCGTCGTCGACGACGACGCCTTCGTCCGCGCCGGACTGCGGGACCTGGTCGCCACCGACGACGGGCTCGAACTCGCCGGCGAGGCCGCCGACGGCGGCGCCGCGGTGGCGACGGCCCGCAGCCGGCGGGTCGACGTCGCCCTGGTCGACATCCGCATGCCCGGCATGGACGGCATCGCCGCCACCTCCGCACTGTGCCGGCTCCCCGACCCCCCGGCGGTCATCGTGCTCACCACCTTCGACCTCGACGAGTACGTCTACGGCGCACTGGCGGCGGGCGCCGCCGGCTTCCTCCTCAAGGACACCCCGCCGGACGCCATCCTCCAGGCGATCCACGTGGTCGCCGCGGGCGCCGCCATGCTCTCCCCGACCGTCACCCGCACGGTCATCAGCCGCTTCCACCACCCGGAGGCCACCCGCATCCAAGCCGCCCGGAAGGCGGCCGACCGCCTCACACCGCGCGAGCGGCAGGTGCTGTCGGCGGTGGCGGACGGGATGACGAACGCCGAGATCGGGGCGCTGCTACGCCTGCGGGAGTCGACGGTGAAGGCCCACGTGAGCCGCATCCTGGCGGAGCTGGGGGTGGCGAACAGGGTGCAGGCGGCGCTGGTGGCGCGGGATCTGGTGGGGTGAGCGCTGCGCCCGCGGGCTCGCACACCGGGCGTCTTTCGGCGGCCAAGCCTAGGACTAGCGCCCGATGGCACATGGTCAGGTGATCTCTATGCTCGCTGCCGTCCAAGCCCGCGGACTCAACCACTGGTTCACGCCGGGTACGCCCCGATCACGAGGAGCACGATGCCGGCTGACGCCGCAGCTCACATCCGCATCGCCCGGCCCGCACGCGACCTCCGCGTTGCCGAACGCTTCTGGGTCTCGGGCCTCGGCCTCGACGTCCTGTACCGGCACGCGGCGGACGGCACGCCCGGCCAGAGTTCTCTTGTGATGGTCGGCTGGCCGGATGCTGGCTGGCATCTGGAACTCGTGCACGACCCCACCGCTCCGATGGAGCCCCGGCCCACGCCCGAAGACCTGCTGGTCGTCTACCTCGGCGAACCCGTGCCCGATGCCCTGGTGGAACAGCTGGAGCGCCACGGCGGGAAGCGAGTGCCCGCTCATAATCCGTACTGGGACACCTGGGGCGTGACCCTCCAGGACCCCGACGGCTATCTTCTGGTGCTGTCCACTCGCGCCTGGTCCAACTCGTAGACGTGCACAACTTGCTGGTCGCGGCCACGAGGCAGTCGGGCCGGGGGCATGATTGCGTGCGCGTGCTATCGTCCGCCCGAATATAGCGCGTGCGCAACTAATGGAGGCCGACCATGCGTATCTTCCTCACCGGCGCGACCGGCTACATCGGCGGATCGCTCGCGGAGCGACTGGTCCGGGACGGGCACGACGTGATCGGGCTCGCCCGCTCCGCGGAGAAGGCCGCGGCGCTCCGCGAGCGCGGAGTCGAGCCGGTCATCGGGACGCTGGACGACGCGCCGACGCTGGCCGCCGCCGCGCGCCGCGCCGACGCCGTCGTCAACGCGGCCGACAGCGACCACCGCGGCGCCGCGGACACCCTGGTCGACGCGCTGGCCGGCAGCGGCAAACCGCTGCTGCACGGCAGCGGCTCCAGCATCGTGGGCGACGACGCCCGCGGCGAGTTCTCCGACCGGGTCTTCACGGAGGCGGACGTGGCACCCGGCGGCGGCTGGCGTGCGGAGCCGGACAAGGCGGCCCGGGTGGCGCTGGACCGGGCGGTGCTGGCGGCGGCCGAACGGGGCGTGCGAGCGGCGGTGCTGTGCGCTTCCCTGATCTACGGGCACGGGCGCGGCCAGGCGCGGGACAGCGTGCAGGTGCCGCGGCTGGTGGCGCAGGCGCGGCGCAGCGGGGTGGTCCGGCACGTCGGGCCCGGGCGCAACGTCTGGTCGACGGTCCACGTGGACGACGTCGTCGAGGTGTACGTACGCGCGCTGGCGGAGGCGCCGCCCGGGGCGTTCTACTTCCTGGAGAGCGGCGAGGCGTCGTTCGGCGACATCGCCCGGGCGGTGGCCGGGGCGCTGGACCTGGGCGAGCCGGAGCCGTGGGACATCGACGCGGCGGTGCGGGAGTGGGGGTACGAGCGGGCGCACTACGCGCTGGGGTCCAACAGCAGGGTGCGGGGCTCGGCTGCCCGTGAAGGGCTGGGGTGGCGGCCCCGGCCGGGCTCGGTACTGGACTGGGTCGGAAACGAGGTGCGGTGACCGCCCCCAGGCCCTCTACATCACGCCCGCCCCGGCGCCGTGCCCGCCTCGCGGTGGCGTGCCCCGGCGTGGTGTAGGGCGACGTGCCCTCCGGGTGTGCCTTCCGCGTCCTGGCGCCGTGGCCGCGCGGAGCACGGCGGGGCAGCCGCCGCCTTCCGGGCGGTACTCCGTGGTCATGCGAGCCCCACAGTTCGGTGCCGCGCGCTGCGGGGCGTAGCCGCCGACCGGCTACGCCACCACGCGCGACGCGCTCCGCCTCGCCCCGGGCGACGGCCGCCGCGCAACCGATCCGCGGCGCGGCCGGCGGTTCGACGCCTAGGACCTGTCTTCAATCTCCCGTCTGCGGCTGGGGGTACCGCCCACGCGCGAAGCGCTGTGGGGGAGCCTGGCACGCACTCCCCCACTGCGCGCTGCGCGCGCGTGGGCGGTGCCCCCAGCTGCGTTGTCGGGATCGACCGAATAGGCCCACTATGCGGTCGACCCTCCGCCTTGCGATCGCACGCACCAGACTCCCCCTACGCCCGGAGGGCGTGGGCGGTACCCCCAGCGCCGCCCGCCCTGCGGGCGAACGACGCGAGATTGAAGACAGGCCCTAGGAGGACTCCGTCAGGTTGGGGTCCAGTAGCCAGCTTGTTCTTGCCGGGTGGTGTGTCAGCCGAAGGTAGCCCTACCTCCAGATTTCCACTTGACCCGCGCATGTGCCGGGCCGGAACGAGGTCAGCTCGTCGTTGCGCTGGCTCCCGATGTTGGCCCGGGAGGCGCCGGGGCCGATCTCGATGCAGTAGCCCCCGAAGCGGTCGTGTTCGAAGATGCTGTACCAGTCGTTGGTGCGGTTCCAGAACGAGGTCATGCGGTCGTTCATGCGATCGCCGACGTTGGACACCGGCCCCCGGGCATGCATGAACGCGCCTTCGTAGTTGGAGTGGTCCCAGATGCAGAACTCGTTTGCTGGGCACTGGCTGTAGTGCGCCGAGGCCGCGGGGGCGTTGATCGCGCCGATGCCCGCGGTCGTCAGGAGGGCGGCGCCCACGGCCAGCATTCTCGTTTTGTTCATGACAGCCTCTCGGTCGTTTTCGGTAGGTGTCCCGCAGGCGCCGAGCCTGAAGGAGGTCATCGTGAGGGCGCGGCCGGCTGAGGACCGGGGGCGGGCGGGTGGCCCGCCCCCGGAAGCGCTCTGGGAGCGTGGTCAGCCCTATCGCCAGATCTCCACCGGATTGGTGCAGCGGCCGGGCCAGAACGAGGTCAACTGGTCGTTGAACCGGTTCCCGATGTTGGCCCGGGAGGCGCCGGGGCCGATCTCGATGCAGTAGCCCCCGAAGCGGTCGTGTTCGAAGATGCTGAACCAGCCCTGGCTGCGGTTCCAGAACGAGGTCATGCGGTCGTTCATGCGGTCGCCGACTTTGTCCACCGGCCCTCGGGAATGCATGAACGCGCCTTCGTAGTTGGAGTGGTCCCAGATGCAGAAGTCGTAGTTCGGGCACTGGCTGTAGTGCGCCGAGGCCGCGGGGGCGTTGATCGCGCCGATGCCCGCGGTCGTCAGGAGGGCGGCGCCCACGGCCAGCATGCGCATTTTGTTCATGACAACCTCACTCGTTTGTGGCGGGTGTCCTCAGCAGGCGCCGAGCCTGAAGGAGGTCATCTTGTCGTTGAACTGCGGGGCCACCGCGGCGCTCGACCCGCCGGGCGGGATGGTGAGCATGCACTCCCTGTAGTTGGAGTGCTCGTAGACGCTGATCCAGTAGTTGGTGCGGTTCCAGTACGAGGTCATGCGGTCGTTCATGCGGTCGCCGACGTTGGACACCGACCCCCGGAAGTACCCGAACGCGCCCTCGTAGCTGGAGTGATCCCAGTAACAGAACTGGTCGGCCGGGCACTGGCTGTAGTGCGCCGACGCCGGTTCCGCCGTCGCTGTGGTGATTCCCGCAGCGGCGACCAAGGTCATCCCGACCGCGGCCGCGCGCGCCGCAACGCTCCTGATTCCCATCTTGGTTTCCTTCCGTTTCTCCGTGTCACGACCCGGTCTCGTATCCCCCGGGCACGTGCAACCACGTCCAAGGGCCTGTCCAGACGGATCGGGTGCGACTGCCCCGGGAGGCGTGTCCAGGCTCGCCGCTGCCGTGCCTCCGTCGCATCGGCGACCATCGCCTATATCCGGCGAATTCCGGGACGGTTGCGCACGGTGACCCGAGGGTCAGGGCAGCGGCAGGTTGCGCAGCTGACGGCGGGAGGTGATGCCGAGCTTGCGGAAGATGCTGCGCAGGTGCGCGTCGATGGTGCGCGGGCTCAGGAAGAGCTGCGCGCCGGCCTCCTTGGAGGTCGCCCCGGTGGCCACCAGCCGCGCGACGTGCAGCTCGTGCGGGGTGAGGGCGTCGGCGGGCCGGGCGGTTGGCCTGCGCGGCTGCTCGCCGGTGGCGCGCAGCTCGCGGGCGGCGCGGGCGGCGTATCCCTCGGCTCCCATGCCGGACAGCAGCTCGTGGGCGGTGCGCAGGTGCTCGCGCGCGTCCTGGCGCCGCCGTTCGCGGCGCAGCCACTCACCGTAGACCAGGTGGGCACGGGCGAGATGGGTGACCATCCGGCAGCGGCCGAGCCGCTGGATCGCCTCGCGGTAGTGTGCTTCGGCGGCCGGTCCGGTGCTGGTCAGCGCCAGCGAGCGGGCCCGCAGTCCCAGCGCCCACTCGGTGCCACTGGCGCGGGTGTGGGAGCTTAGCAGCTTCAGCGCGGCGTCCGCCCGCGCCGGGTCGCCGGCGCGGACGGCCGCCTCGACCAGCTCGGGCAGGGCCAGGTTGCTGTGCTCCAGTTCGTCGGCGTCGCACGGCCCCGCCGCGGCGGCGAGGGCGGCGCCGTAGTCGCCCAGGCCGTTGTGCAGCACGGCCATCGCGTACTGGGCCAGGGTGACCGCCGCGCCCTCTCCCCGCTCGGTCGCGTCCTGGACGATGGGCCCGTACATGTCGGAGGCGTCGGCCCGCCGGCCGCGCCAGGCGGCGAGGAGGAGCCCGGCGTTGGGCAGCGGCGCGTCGCCGGTCGCCCGCGTGATCGCGGTGGCCTCGGCGGTCAGCTCGGCGGCCCGGGCGAACTCGCCGGTGTGCACGAGCACGGCCGCGAGGTAGTTGAGCGCGCCAGGCAGCGTGCCCAGTGCGCCGGCGTCGCGGGCGAGCCGGACGTGGCGGTCGGCCAGCGCGTGGACCTGCTCGTCGTCCCACAGCGCCACCGCGACGCGGCAACCCAGCCACAGCCAGCGGCGGCTGCTGCCGTCACCCGCCGCCGCTGCGCGCCCGTGGCCGCCGACCGCCTCCAGCGCCCGTCGCAGGCTGGGCACGCTCGCCTCGTACCCGTGCGTGAACCTGGTCGCCAGCCCGTCGAGCAGATGGTCGACCGGCCCCGGCGGCGTCGACGGCGCGGGTGCCGTCCGGGCGGCTTCGGCCACCTCTGGTACGCCACGACCACGACCGGGACCGCACCCGAGCGGACCGGCCAGGAGGGCCGCCTCCAAGGCGTGCAGGTACGTCTCGCGGGCCAGTGCGGTGTCCAGCGGAGCGAACGACTCGGCGGCATCCAGCATCATCCCCGAAGCCTCGCCGCCGCGCGTCAGATGGAACGCGACCTGAGCGCGCAGCAACGTCACCCGGGCATGCTGTAACGCATCCAGCGGTCCGGCCGCCGCGACGGTAGCCAGTTCCAAGGCGGCGGCGGGTGTGCCGGCCTCATGCTTGGTATACGCGGCGGCCAGCGCCCGGCGCGCCCGCTCGGCCGGATCCGGGGTCAGCTCAGCCGCGCGCTGCAGGAACGCGGCCGCCGCGGCCAGCCCACCACGCGCCCGCGCCCGACCGGCCGAGCGCTCCAGCTCCACCGCGACCTTCTCATCGGCACCGACCGTGCCCTGCGCGCGGTGCCAGGCACGACGGTCCGGATCGGCCCGCGGGTCGGTCGCGGTGGCCAGCGCGCGGTGCACCCGGCGCCGGTCCGGCGGTGCGGCGGCCTGGTAGACGGCCGAGCGCACGAGCGGATGCCAGAACCGTACCCGGGCGCCGATCTCCAGCAACCCCGCCGCCTCTGTCGGCGCGGCCGCGTCGGGGCCGATCCCCAGGTGATCCGCGGCGCGCCATAACAGCGTCGCGTCACCGACCGGCTCGGCCGCCGCGATCAGCAACAGCAGCTGTGTCTCGGCAGGCAGGCTGCCCGACCGGCGCCGGAAGCTGTCCTCGATCCTGCGCGGCACCCCCAGCGCGTCCGGCCGCCCGAACCCGCCCGCCAGCTCCGCCGGATGCGCCTGCTCCGCGCCCCGCGGCAGCTCCAGCAGCGCCAGCGGATTTCCGCGCGCCTCCGCGATGATTCGGTCACGCACCCCCTCGTCCAGCGGTGCCCGGACTGCCGCGGCCAGCAACGTCCGCGCGTTCGCCTCATCCAGTCCGGCCAGGCGCAGCTCCGGCAGCCCGGCGAAGGCCCCGGCGCCGCTCGGTTCGGGGCTGGGGTCGCGCAGCGACAACACCAGCGCCACCCGCTCGGCCTCCACCCGCCGCGCCACGAACGCAAGGGTCCGCGCGGAAGCCGCATCCAGCCACTGCGCGTCGTCCACCAGACACAGCAGCGGCCGCTCCTCGGCGGCCTCGGCCAGCAGACTCAAGGTGGCCAGTCCGACCAGGAACCGGTCCGGCGGGTTCCCGGCCCGCAGCCCGAACGCCACACCCAGGGCGGCCTGCTGCGGGTCGGGCAGCACACCCATCCGGTCCAGCAGCGGCGCGCATAACTGGTGCAGGCCCGCGAACGCGAACTCCATCTCGGACTCCACACCGCCCGCGCGCACCACCTGGAACCCCGACGCGGCGCCGCGGGCATGCTCCAGCAGCGCGGTCTTGCCGATGCCGGCCTCACCGCGCACCACCAGCACGCCGCTGCGCCCCGACCGCGCGTCCGCGAGCAACCGCCCGATCGCCGCACGCTCAGCACGCCGACCCAGAAGCACCCGCACCCCCGGTTCCGCCTGGTCAAACAAGGCACCCTCACCGAAGCCGACACCGGCACCTTCGCCAGGAAGCAGCAGCCGCCCCTACAGCCGGCGCCCCGCCCTCAACCCTCCCCCGGAAAAGGACATCATGTCACGAACTTCCCGCTGGGTTCCGTCCGGCCCCGACGCTGAGTAGCAATGCTCGCAGCGGAGTTAGCACTTTCACTCTGCCCCCCTCGCTTGACCGCGCCGAGGCCCGCGTGGGCCTCGGCGCAAGCATGCGGATGGTCAGGCGGGGAGTTCGCCGGCCTTGACGGCGGTGACGAACGCGGACCAGGCGGCGGCCTCGAAGACCAGGGCGGGGCCGTCGGGGTCCTTGCTGTCGCGGACGGGGACGAGGGCGGGGTGGTTGTCCGCCGGGGGCCGGGAGCCCGGCATGCGCCCGGGACATCGGTAACCTGGGCGGTCCGGGCCCCGGTGGCCCGGTGCCGGGCTGCGGCCCCTGTCGCCGGGGCCCGTCCGCGACCGGGGTGGGCCCGGGTCCGGCCCCCCGTCGCGGGGGACCTTTTCGCAAGGTTCACGCGAGCGGGCGATCGGCAGCCTGCGCTCGTGTGCGTTCAGAGCATCGAAGACGGGATTGTCAGGTTCAGCGATGTCAACAGGGCTTGCGCGTGGAGGCGAAGGGGCTCGACGAGGTGGGGATGGTCGCCGAGCCTGGCTCGGCGCAGGAGGCGGGCGGTGACGTAAAGCTGGGCGCGGTGCCCGTCGGGAGTGTCGAGCACCGGGAAATGGTCGCGCACAGTCCGTGCCAGGCTGGGAACAGCAAGGCTGTAGCAGTGCAGTGTGGCGGCGTCGATGCCGACAGGCCCCCGTCCCCACAGTTCCCAGTCGAGCAGCCCGAAGGGATCGGCCAGCAAGTTGCTCCAGTGCAGGTCCGCGTGCACGGTCTCCCAGTGCTCGATGCGGATGTCGACAGAGCCGCCGAATGCCTCGCGGACACGATGGTCGATCTTGTCTTGATCGATGCTGATGCGATCGGTGGGTGCCGCGGCGAGACGGTGGGCAACCTCCCGGAGCGTCTCCCACCATGGAGCAGGCGGGGCAATGTCCGATCGTGCGTCCGGGGTCGAGGAGCACAAGGTCCCGGGGAGAAATGTGAGGATTTCGGCGCGCTGGCGCCGCCAGTCCCCCTCTGCCCACTCGTAGGTGCCGAGCAGGCGCGGCTTGGGCAGCCCCCGCAGAGCGTTCGCGTCGGCGTTGCCGGTCCAGGCAATGCCGCCCGCCCACTCCGGCCGTTCGGAGACCACACGCAGCCACACGCGGCCCTCTGCACCGTCGGCGGGGGCGCCGATCGAGCGCAGGCGCCATCCGCAGGTGGGCGCTCCCGCGACGATGAGGCCGAAGTGGTCAGCGGCCTGGTCCAGGTTCAGCTTCATCCAGGCGCGGAAGCGTCGGTCGGCTGCCTCGACGTCGGGGTCAGGGTCGGCCGCGTTCATGGTGCGATGAGGTGGCGCAAGTAGGCGCGTGGGTCGGCCAGGTAACGGCGCCAGTGGTCGACCAGCTCCAGCTCGTCCCACTTCACTCGCCGAAAGCCCTCTCCGCCGACTTCGATGATGTCTGCTCCCGGGGTGGCGGCGAGAACCGGCGAGTGGGTGGCGCAGACGACCTGGGCTCCGGACTGGCCGAGCTGGTGCATCAGGCCGACCAGTTGCAGGCAGGCGGTGAACGACAGGGCGGCTTCGGGCTCGTCCATCACGTAGAAGCCGGGGGCGTCGAACATCGAGCGGAACATGGTCAGGAATCCCTCGCCGTGGCTCATGGCGCTCGTGTCCTCCTCCCAGTAGCCCGGCACACCGCCCAGGTTCTCGGTCATGTTGAACGCAGTCTCAGCGCGGAGAAAGAAGCCCTTCTTCCTCTTGCGGGGGCCGGCGAGCATCCGTGCGCCCGCCGAGGTGGTCTCTGCTCGCAGGACTTCACCCAAGGGGGTCTTCGTTGGATCGGGGCGCCCGTACAGTCGACCGAGCCGCCCGCCGTAGGCGTCCAGCTTGAAGCTCTCCGCGATCGCCTCCACAAGAGTGGATTTGCCCGAGCCGTTGTCCCCCACGAGGAACGTCACCGGCTGCGTGAACGTCAGCCCGTGCTCCAGCAGCTCGGCGACGCAGGGTACGGCGAACGGCCACTGACCACGCTGGGCACCGTCAGGTGCCAGTCCCTCCGGCACGTAGACCCGTTCGACGAACACACGGCTCCAAGCTAGTCGTAGTTTGGCTGGCAGCCTCCGTTCGGGCTGCACGGTCCGGTCCCCGTGGGCCAGCATGACGGACCGCATGCGGGACCGCATGACGGGCCGCACTGGGGGTCACACGGATCGGTCCCGGCCCCGGGCAGAGGCGGCTGCCTCTCCGCAAACTCTACGCGCAGCTCACTTCGGACCCACTCCGCCTCGGCGCTGCCAAGGATCTCGGCGAGTGTCCTCTCCAGGACATTCCCCATGGGCAGCCATCGAGAGAACACGCAGGGCCACACGGCGCCGTCTGGCGATATGGCGATCACACCCGAGGCGTAGCGTCCGCAGAGCTGCACGGCATCCGGCGGCTGGTCGCGTACGCCACGCCCTACCTGCCGCAGCCGGTCCGTGCCGACCTCCCGTACACCGAGAGTGATCAGTTCTCGTTGCGCGGCGGCGGATCGCTGTCCCTCACGCACGTGGACCACCCCTGCCCGGACCGGGATCTTCCGCCGTACGGCCTCGGCGATGTTCGTTCTTGTTCGTGCGTGACTGGGGCGTCGGGTGATTGCCGCATGCTCGGCGGGATTGTCGGAGTAGTAGCTGGTTGCCAGGGAAACTCCCGGCCGCTCCATGACCACCCACACTGCGTTGGGGACGTGTACGAGGTTGGAGAAGATCTCGACCCGCAGTCCACGGTCGAGTGCATGTTCGGTCAGGCTCGGAAGATCCGGGTACAGGGTGGGCTGTCGGGTAGACCCGGCGCATCGCTGCGCCGGGTCCCCCTCAGAACCGGGCTCGC
>NZ_BAAAPF010000211.1:0-12683 GCF_039531005.1 Streptomyces synnematoformans | reverse complement strand
GGACGGCGTGGGGCCCGCCGTCGCCGTACGCCCCGTCACGCTCGACGCGGCCGGGGTCGCCCTGTCCGCCCTGCTCGCCGGGCCGGCGGCCGGCGGCGACCCGCGGGCGCTGGTCGTCGCGGTGCACGGCGGCGGCATGACCGCCCGCTACTTCGACGCGCCGGCCTGCCCCGGGCTGTCCCTGCTCCGGCTGGGCGCGGCACTCGGCTACGCCGTGCTCGCCGTGGACCGCCCCGGCTACGGCGCCTCCGCCGCGGCGCTGCCGCGCGGGCTGCCCCTCGCCGAGCAGACGCCGCTGCTCCGCGCCGCCGTCGCCGGCTACGCCGCCCGCCACCCGACCGGCGCCGGGGTGTTCCTGCTGGCGCACTCCTTCGGCGGCAAGCTGGCTCTGTCGCTCGCGGCGCACGCCGGGGACGGGGACCGGCTGCTGGGCGTGGACGTCTCGGGCTGCGGCCGGCGGTACGCGCCCGGCGTCGACCCCGGCGCCGCCGGCCGCCGCGCGGACCGGCGCCGGAACTGGGGCCCGCTGCGGCTCTACCCGCCGGCCACGTTCCGTACCGGAGCGGCCGTGGTCGCGCCCGTGCCCGAGCGGGAGGCGGCGGATCTCGCCCGCGGCCCGGAGCTGTTCGCGCGGATCGCCCCGCGGGTACGGGTGCCGGTGCGGCTCACCTTCGCCGAGCACGAGCGGTGGTGGGAGCACGGGGGCGCGGAACCGGCCGCCATGGCCGCCTGCTTCACCGCCGCCCCGCGCGTCGTCGTCGACCGCCGGCCGGACGCCGGCCACAACCTCAGCCTCGGCTGGGCGGCGCGTGCGTACCACCTGGGGGCGCTGGCGTTCCTGGAGGAGTGCCTGGTGCCGGCGGCGGTGTCCCGCCGGTGACCGGGGCGTCAGGAGGGGCTCGGGGCCAGCACCGCGATGTCCAGCTTGTCCAGCTGCTCGGGCTCGGCCACCAGGTCGATCGCCGTGACCCGGCCGTCCTCGACGGTGAAGCGGAACGCCACGATCGTGCGGGTGTTCGACTGCCATACGGCGCCCACCGCCCCGTCGACCAGCGCGAGCCGCGCGGCCTGCGCGCCGCCGGAGAAGATCTTCGCCACGCCCCGCGCCCCGTGCGTGGCCTGCGCCGCGCCGATGCGCACCGCGGCGTCGTCGGCCTGCATCGCCACGTCCGGTGCCAGCAGCGCCAGCAGCCGGTCGAACTCGCCGTTCCGGGCGGCGGTGAGGAAGGCGCTCACGACCTTGTGCTGGCGGCGCAGGTCGGGCAGCGGCGACGCGCCCTGGACGCGGCGGCGGGCGCGGCTGGCCAGCTGCCGCGTCGCGGCCGGGCTGCGCTCGATGACCGCGGCGATGTCGTTGAACGGCACGGCGAACATGTCGTGCAGCACGAAGGCCAGCCGCTCGTCCGGCTCCAGCGTGTCCAGGACGACCAGCAGCGCCAGCCCCACGGAGTCGGCCAGCATCGCCGCCTGCTCCGGGTCGGCGGTCTCGTCCGCCGGGGCGGCCGGGGCCGGGTCGGCGTGGTCCTCGAACAGCTCCTCGCGGCGGTTGCGGGCCCGCAGTATGTCCAGGCAGACCCGGCCGACGACGGTGGTCAGCCAGGCGTCGAGGTTGTCGACGGACTCCGCGCCGTAGCGGTGCAGGCGGATCCACGCCTCCTGCACGGCGTCCTCGGCCTCCTCGCTGGAGCCGAGCATGCGGTGGGCCACGGCCTGCAGCCGCGGGCGCTTCTCCTCGAACGTGCGGGCCAGCAGCTCGCTGTCGTGCATGACCACCCTGACTCTCCCTTCCGGTGCCGCCGTGCGTTCCGGGCGCCGCCTGTCACATCATCGCGCCGCCGGACGTCGTAGCAGTGAAGAACCGGACCATCCGCGTGAACGGACGAGGCAGCGGGCCCGCCGGCCGGCCGCGCCTTCGCCGCGCTTCCCCACGGACCACCGACCCGAGCCGTCGATCTCAGGCTCCTGACTTTTTTGCGAGCATTCATGGCGACTTATCATGTGCAATCAGCAAGTCCGGGGCAAGATCCGGACAAGGGTACCGGGTTCGTGAACCGCTACGCCGGCGTCGTCACCGGGCGCCGCACGAAGTGGGTGGTGTTCGCGGTCTGGCTGCTGCTCATCGCCACCGGCGGGTCGCTGGCGGCCAAGGTGGCGGACGTCCAGGACAACGACCCCGAGACGTGGCTGCCCTCCAGCGCGCAGTCGACGCAGGCGGTGCAGCTGGCGGAGGAGCACTTCGACGACAGGGACAGCAGCACCGCGGTCGTCGTCTACGCGCGCGAGGGCGGCCTGACCTCCGCCGACCGTGAGAAGATCACCGCCGACCGCGGCGAGATCGGCGACGGCATCGCCGCCGGCGAGGTCGACCGGCCGGCGATCTCCGAGGACGGCCAGGCGGCGTTCCTCAGCTTCCCCGTACGCACCGACCCCAGTGACAACGGCGTCCTCACCGACGCCGTGGACGCCGCCGACGAGGTCGTCGCGGGCGACGCGCCCGACGGCCTGGAGGTCCGGGTCGCCGGCGAGGCGGGCAGCATCCGCGACTTCGCCGACGTCTACGCCGGCATGGACGGGGCGCTGCTGGGCGCCGCGCTCGCTGTCGTCGCGGTGCTGCTGCTGCTGACGTACCGGAGCCCGGTGCTGTGGATCGTCCCGCTGCTGGTGGTGTTCCTGGGCTCCCAGGTGGCCAGCGGCGTGGTGTACCTGCTGGCCAAGCACGCGGACCTGCTGGTCAACGGGCTCAGTACGTACATCCTGCTCGTCATCAGCGTCGGCGTCGGTACCGACTACGCGCTGCTTCTCATCGCCCGCTACCGCGAGGAACTGCACCGCCACGAGGACCGCCACGAGGCGATGCGCAACGCCGTGCGCCGCGTGCTGCCGGCGCTCGCGGCCTCCGCGGGCACCGTGGGCCTGGCCACGCTCTGCCTGGTCTTCGGCAGCATGAACTCCACCCAGGGCCTCGGCCCGGTGGTGGCCATCGGCATCGCGGTGGTCTTCCTGGCGATGACCTCGCTGCTGCCCGCCCTGCTGGTCATCCTCGGCCGCTGGACGTTCTGGCCCGTCATCCCGCGCTTCTCCCCGGAGTTCGACGCGGGCGTGGAGAAAGAGCACAGCTGGTGGGCCCGGGTCGCGCGGCTCGTCGGCCGCAGGCCGCGCACCGTCGGCGCCGCGTCGCTGGCCGTGCTGGTGGCCCTCGGCTTCGGGATCACCACCGTCGAGGTCGGCCAGACCCAGGCCGAGCAGTTCACCAAGTCCGTCGACTCCGTCGAGGGCCAGGAGCTGCTGGCCGAGCACTTCCCCGCCGGTTCTTCCGCCCCGGCCGACGTCTACGTGCCCGACGGGGCGGCGGCCGCCGCGCTCCAGGCCGTGCAGGGCGTGGACGGCGTCGCGTCGACGACGACGGCGGGCTCCGCGGGCGGCTGGACCCACATCGAGGCGGTGCTCGCGGACGGCCCCGACACCTCCGCGGCCAAGGACACCGTCGAGCGGATGCGCGACGCCCTCGGCGACGCCGGCGGGGCGGGCGCGGACACCGTGGTCGGCGGCCAGTCCGCGATTCTGCTCGACACCTCCGAGGCCCAGCGGGACGAGGAGATGCTGCTCATCCCGCTGATCCTCGGCGTGGTGCTGCTCATGCTGGTCCTGGTGCTGCGGGCGGTGGTCGCGCCGCTGGTGCTGCTGGTGTCGGTGGTGGTGTCCTACGCCGCCGCCGTGGGCGCGGCGTCGCTGCTCTTCCACGCCATCGACCACCCCCACATCGACCGGAGCCTGCTGCTGATCGGCTTCCTGTTCCTGGTCGCGCTCGGGGTGGACTACACGATCTTCCTGATGACCCGGGTCCGGGAGGAGGTCAGGAGCCGCGGCCACCGCGAGGGCACGCTGACCGGGCTCACGGTGACCGGCGGAGTGATCACCTCCGCGGGGGTCGTGCTGGCGGCCACGTTCTGCGTGCTGGCCACCATCCCGACGGTGCAGTCGCTGCAGCAGGGCCTGCTCGTGGCGATCGGCATCCTGCTGGACACGTTCCTGGTACGCAGCCTGCTGGTCCCGGCGCTGTCGCTGGAGATCGGCCCGGGGATCTGGCGCCCCGGCCACCCCGAGAAGCAGCCGCCGCCGGCCGGCGGCCGGCCGGTGGAGAGCACCACCGCCGGCGTCGGCACCTGAGCGGCGCACGGGCAGGACGGGCGCCGGGCTCCCCCGACCGGCGTCCGTCCGCCGTCCGGCCGACACGCTGGGGGCCGCTGTCACACTTGCGCACCCCCAGACGTCATAGCAGTGTGCACGTCGGAATCCGGCGCCACGCAATTCCAGAAGGAGTGAAATTCCCATGCAACCGCGAATGCAGAACCCGGCCATGATTCTCGATGCCATGCAGCCCGTCGGGGATATGTACAAGGCCATCTATGCCGGCGGGGTTCCGAAGACCACGCTCGACCTGGTGCATCTGCGCGCCAGCCAGATCAACGGATGCAGCGCGTGCGTCGACTCCGGCTCCCGGGGCGCCCGTAAGAGCGGCGAGACCGAGGAGCGGCTTACCGCGGTTGCCGCCTGGCGCGAGACCCCGTATTTCACCGACGCGGAGCGCGCGGCGCTGGCGCTGGCGGAGGCCGCCACCCGGATGGCCGACCGCAGTGACCCGGTGCCCGACGAGATCTGGAACCAGGCCACCGAGCACTACGACGAGAAGGGCATGGCGGCCATCGTCCTCATGATCGCCGTGACCAACCTGTTCAACCGGCTGAACGCGACGACCAAGCAGGTGCCGCAGGACTGGAGTTCCTGACCGGACACCTCCGGGCCCCGGCCCGGTCCGCGGTGCGGCGGACCGGCCCGGCGGCCGTCTGCGGCCGCGGGGCCGCCGCGGGTCAGGAGGGGGCGGCGGCGGCCTTGCGGCGGCGCCCGGACGGGGTGACGTTGAGGCGCCAGGAGACCCCGAACCGGTCGGTCACAAAGGCGAACATGCTGCTGAACTCGTACGCGCCCGCGGGCATGATGACCTCGCCCTTCTCGGACAGGGCCGCGTAGTAGCGCTCGAACTCCCCGGCCGTCTCGCACGCGACGTAGATCGCGGTTGCGGGGGAGAAGGCGTACGTGTCCCAGGGCGCGTCCTCGTATCCCTTGGCGCCCGGCGGGGGCATGTTGGTGCACATGAACGACTGCCCGTCGAGGGTGAAGAGGGCGTGCTGCAGCACCCCCTCCGGCCAGCCCGGCTCGTGCGCGCGGGCCCGGACGGTGCGTACCACCTCCGAATTCTCGAAGAGCGAGGTGTAGAACTCCACCGCCTCCTCGGCGTCGTTCCGGAACGTGAGAAACGTCATCAGTTTCGGTGCGGGCGCGGCAGGCATCGGGGCGGCTCCTGTTTCGCGTCGGGGTCACCGGTGATTCTCCGGGACGGCGAATGCGGCCGGCCACTGTTGTTCGACCGCGGACGCGCGGCTGTTGAACGCGGTCGAGTACGGCACCACCGAAGCTCATGGGGTGGTCGAGAAGACCGCGGAAACATGCGTGGTCGGCAGCGGAATACACCCGGAGGGTGAGTGGGCCCGTGAGTGAACACGCCATGTCGGCCGCGCAGTCCGCCCGCGCCGAGCGGATCGCGGCACGGACGCGCGGCGACAACTGGAGGAAACCCCCGCGGCGCATCGAGGCCTCGGAGTGCATCACCTGCGACAGCTGTCTGCGCGGCTGTCCGGAGGAGTTCGGCGCCATCTTCGACCGCGGGCTGGACGTCATCATCGTTCCCGAGCTGTGCTCGGGCTGCCCCGCCTGCGTGCTCGAATGCCCCGTCGACTGCATCTACGTCGACGAGGACTGGACCCCGACGGACGCGTCCGTGTGGAGCCACGTCGAGCTGACCGCGGATCCCTCATGACGGGACCCGCGGAGCGCGAGAGCAGGCGTGCGGCCAACGCCAGGAAGCGGATCAGCCGGCGTCCCAGCAGACTCGGGACGCGCGCGGGCGCGGCGCCGGAACCGGACCGGGTGCGCGAGCCCGGCGCCGGGTTCCCGGGGCTGCTGGCCCGGGTCTGGGAGCGGGCGCGGGCGGCCGACGGGCCGCGCGCGGCCGTCGACGTCCTGCTCGGCCTCGACGGGCACGCGCCCCCGGAGGTGCAGCTGCGGGCGCTGAGCACGGACGACGAGGCGGCGTTCGCCGCCCTGTGGGGGCTGACCTGGCGGGCCGGCGGCGCCGCGGACGCCGCCGGGTCCGCGGTCCCCTCGTACGACGGCGACGACGGCGGCCACAGCGACGGCGGTCACAGCGACGGCGGTGCGGACGCGGGAGACGAGTCCGTGTTCACCGGCGAGCTGGCGCTGGCCACCACCGGCCGGATCGTGATGCGCTGCCCGGCGCATCCGCCCCTCGACCGCCGCGAACTGGTCGGCGGCGTGCTGCGGGTGCCGTGGTCGCGGGCCGCGGCACGCGCCTACCACGACGCGCGGGCCCGCGCCGCCGTACGGACCGCGCGCGCGGTGGCCGACTGCCGCGCGTGGCTGGACCGGCAGGGCGGGAAGGGCCGCGACGAACTGCTGGAGCAGGCCAAGGAGGCGGCCCTGCGCACCGCCCCGTTCGTGCTCTACCAGGAGCACCGGCAGTACACGAACTTCCGGGACCAGAACACCCTGACCGGCAAGACCCTCTGGCCCGGCCACCCCGACTGCGCGCTTTCCAGCCTGCAGGGGCTGCCCCTGGAGCTGTGGTCCGACAGCGACGTGCAGCTCCTCGTCTGCCTCACGCTGCTGATCCGCTCGGCCGGCCCCGGCCGGGTCGAGGAGGCCAACGGCACGCAGCTGAGCGTCGACCACGTCGCGGCCATGCTGGAGCGCATCCGCCTCCTCTACGCCGCCGTCCCCGGCGGCCCGGCCGTCGCGCCCGCCGCGACCGACGGCGTCGAGGACCTGCACGCGCTCGCCGAGGCGCTGGGCACCCGGCGCCGCCACGTGCGCGGGCGGATCCAGCTCTACCGCGAGATCCACGGCGCGCTCATGCACAAGACCGAGCGCCCCGCCGCCCCGGCCGCCGCGGTGCGGCGGCGGGACGAGGACGTGAGCGCGCGCCTGGCCGGGCGGCTGCCGCTGACCGGCGGCACCCTGGCGGAGCTGGGCGCGAGCGCCGCCGCCGCGCCGAGCTGGCTCGCCCGGCCGCACGGCGGCTTCGGCACCGGCCTGGAGTCCCTGGTGTACGAGACGGCGACGGCCGCCGCCGGGGTCTTCCGGGCCGACTTCGCCATGAGCCGCGGCATGCGCTCGCTGCCCGCACTGATCCGCGGGCTGCAGGCGGAGAGCTGGGCGGAGATCTGCGACTGGGACATCTCCCACTACTTCTGCTGCGTGGTGGCCAGGCCCGGGGCGCGCGGCCACTTCGGCGGCTCCGCCGCCACGCTCGCCGACGCCGCCTGGGCGATGTCGGCGCGGATGCAGTACAACTCCTGGCACTTCGTGCCCGGAAACCTGCCGCGGGACCCCGCGGTGGTGGCCCGCGACCACTTCGTACCGCCCACCATCCCGGACATCGCGTTCTTCTCCGACCTGCACCACCACGGGCACGTCACCAACAAGGTGCGGTACTCCATCCGCTCCCCGCAGCCGGTCGAGGTGCTGGGCCGCACCTTCGACGGCTTCGTCGACCTGCGGCTGCTGCGCTGCGCGGGCACCCCGTTCGACGAGCAGGACGTGCTCGCCGCCCAGCGGGTGTCGCGGTTCGTCGCCCGCGCCACCACCCTCGCCGCGGACCTGGCGGCCGACGGCGTGCCGCTGGAGGTCACCGCGTTCGACACCGGCTGGCACTGGCGCGCCGTCACCGGCACCGACGCGCCCCGCCCCGACCCCGCGGGCGCCCCCCGATGACGGCCGGCGGGATCGGCGAGCTGACCCGGCGGCTGCGGCGCGGCGAACTGACCGTCGTGGAGCACGTGGAGCGGGTGCTGACCGCGATCCGCGAACGGGACACCGCGGGCGCGTACGTCACCGCCGCCGGCGAGGAGGCGCTGCGCGCCGCCGCCGAAGCCGACGCGCGGATCCGCGAGCGCGGCGCGGCCGCCTGGGCCGGCGCCCCGCTGCTCGGGGTCACCGTCTCGGTCAAGGACCTGCTGCAGACCCGGGACCTGCCGACCACCCGGGGCTCGCTGCTGCCCAACCGGCGGCCCCGCCTCGCGGCGCCGGCCGTCGCCCGGCTGCGGGCGGCCGGCGCGGTCGTCGTCGGCAAGACCACGACGTCCGAGTACGGCTGGAGCGCCAGCACCGTCGGGCCCGTCGCGCCGCCCACCCGCAACCCGTACGACCCCGCGCGCAGCGCCGGCGGTTCCAGCGGCGGGGCCGCCGCCGCGGTGGCGACCGGGCTCGGCGACGGCGCGCTGGGCACCGACGGCTCCGGCTCCGTGCGGATCCCGGCGGCGTTCTGCGGCGTCGTCGGCTACAAGCCGTCCTACGGGCGCATCCCGTACCACCCCAACGGGGCCGACCGCCTCGCCCACCAGGGCACCCTGGCGCGCAGCGTCACCGACGCCGCGGCGCTCGCCGCCGCCGTCGCCGGGCCGCACCCCGACGACCCCGACTCCGGGCTCGGCTCGATCGACGCTGCTCGCCGAGCCGGCCGGCCGCGGCGCGTCGGCTGGATCGAGTACGAGGGCACCTCCGAGCCGGTCCGCCGGGTCACCGAGCGGGCGTGCGCGGCGCTCGCCGCGCTGGGCCACCGGGTGGAGCGGATCGAGGTGCGCTGCGACCATCTCTACCCCGCGCTCGTCGACATCCTCGCCGCCGCCGAGGCGGCGGGCACGTCCTCGGCGGACGAGGAGCACTGCGATCCGGGCCGGCTGGCCGTCGTACGGCACGGGCGCACCCTGCGCGGCGCCGACGTGATGCGCGCCGAGGAGGTGCGCCAGGAACTGCGGCTCAAGCTGCGGTCGGTGATGGGCACCTACGGGCTGCTGGCCATGGCCACCGTGCCGATCGAGCCGTTCGCCGCCGACGCGATCGGGCCGGCGTGGGCGGCCGACCCGCGCGACCTGCTGTGGCTGGCGTGGTCCCCGGCGTCGTACCCGTTCAACATGACCGGCCAGCCCGCGGTCTCCCTCCCGGCCGGGCTGACGGACGCCGGGCTGCCGGCCGGGGTGCAGCTCGCCGGGCCCGTCGGCGCCGACCACGCGGTGCTGGCGGCGGCCCACCGCCTGCAGACGGAGCTGGGCACGCTGCCGCCGCCGCCCGCGCGGCCCGGCCGCCCCGCCGCCGCACCCGCTCTCTCCGCCAGCGAAAGGACCCGCTGAACCATGTACTCCAGGTCATGGCGCACCGTCTGCGCCGAGGACAGCGTCGGCAGCCCCTCGTTCGTCTCCGACCACGGGCTGTGGGACGAGGAGCAGTTCGCCGCCGCCGAGCGGATCGAGGCCGGCCTCGTGCAGCTCGACCTCGTACGCCTGGTCTTCCCCGATCCGCACGGCCTGGCCCGCTCCAAGACGCTGACCGCGGACGCCTTCCGCTCCGTGCTGCGCAACGGCATGAACTTCAGCCCCGGGCCGTTCCTCTTCGACACCGGGCACGCCATCGCCGTCGACTTCGCCGGCGAACCCGGCATCGGGGTGGAGGAGATCACCGGCGCGGGGAACTTCATCCTGGTGCCCGACCCGCTGACGTTCCAGGTGCTGCCCGGCAGCGAGCCCCGCACCGCGTGGGTCGTCGGCGACGAGTACCTGCGCGACGGCACCCCCCACCCGCTGTCGTCGCGCGCGGTGCTGCGCCGGCTTGAGCAGCGCTACGCCGGGCACGGCCACGCGCCCGCCGTGGGCCTGGAGGTCGAGTGGCACCTGACGCGGCTGCTCGACGGCGGCGCCCCCGGCAACGAGGGCAACGGCTTCGGGCGGCAGGGCGGGGCGCCGCGGGTGGCGGCCATGAACCCCGGCTACCAGTTCAACCTGGACGCCCGCTACGACTCCGTCGCCCACATCACCGACCCGCTGGCCCAGCACCTGCTGGCGCTCGGCCTGCCGCTGCGCTCGATGGAGCACGAGTCGGGCCCCGGCCAGATCGAGTCCACCTTCGCCCCGATGTCCGCGCTCGACACCGCCGACGCGATGCTGCTGTTCCGCACCGCGGTCAAGCGGTGGTGCGCGCGCCGCGGCCACCACGCCTCGTTCATGTCGCTGCCGCGGCTGGACTCCTTCGACCCCGGCGGCTGGCACCTGCACCAGTCGGTGCGGGACGCGGCCAGCGGGCGCAACCTCTTCGCCGCCGAGGGCCCCGCCGGCGGCCCGTCGCCCGCGGCCAAGGCGTACGCGGACGGGCTGCTCGCCTGGCACCGCGAGCTGTTCCTGCTCGCCGTGCCCACGGTCAACGGCTACCGCCGGCTCGACGCCCGGCACCCGCTGGCGCCCACCCGGGTCGACTGGAGCGTGGAGGACCGCACCGTCATGCTCCGCATGGTCGGCGGTAGCACCGGCGCGCACATCGAGAACCGCAGCGGCGAGCCGTGCGCGAACCCGTATCTGGCCCTCGCCGCCCAGCTGTTCGCCGGGCTCGACGGCCTTGAGGGCCTCGGCGGACCGGAGTCCGCCCCGCGCGCGGCGGGGGCGCAGGCGCAGTTCGTCCCGCAGTCGCTCGGGGAGGCGCTGGCCGCCTTCCGCGCCGGCCGCGCCGACCGGCTGCTGGGCGCGCCGCTCGCGGCCTGCCTGGCCAAGCTCAAGGAGAGCGAGCTGCGCCGGTACGAGGCGTGGTGCGCCTCGGCCGGGCCGGGCGACGACGGGGTCACCGAGTGGGAGCACCGCGAGTACTTCGAGGCGTACTGACCGCCGGCCGCGCCCGAACGGACACAAGCGGACGAGCGGACGAGCGGACGAGCCGACACGAGCCGACACGAGCCGACACGAGGACAGAGGACAGAGGTCGCTGATGATTCCCCGTTACACCCTCCCGGAGATGGCGGATCTCTTCTCCGACCAGTCCCGGTACGCCACCTGGGTGCGCGTCGAGATCCTGGCGTCCGAGGCGCAGGCGCGGCTCGGCCTCGTGCCCGCGGACGCCGTGGCGGACATGCGCCGGGCCCGGGTCCCGCTCGCCGCCCGGGTCGCCGAGATCGAGAAGGAGCGCGACCACGAGGTGCTGTCGTTCCTCGCCGCGTACTGCGAGGACATCCCCGACGCCTCGGCCCGCTGGGTGCATCTGGGGATGACCAGCTACGACCTGGTGGACACCGCGCTCGGCCACACCCTGGCCCGGGCCACCGACCTGCTGACGGCCGCCGGCCGGCGGCTGCGCCGGGTGCTGGTGGACCGGGCGCGCGAGCACTGGGGCACCCTCATGGTCGGCCGCACCCACGGCGTGCACGCCGAGCCCACCACCTTCGGCCACAAGCTCGCCGGCTACGCCTTCGCCGTCGACCGCTCCCTCGCGCGGCTGGCGGCGGCGCGCGACGCGGTCGCGGTCGGCACGGTCTCCGGCGCCGTCGGGACGTACGCGCTGATCGACCCGGCCGTCGAGGCGTACGTCTGCGCGTCGCTGGGGCTGGCCGCCGAGCCGGCGCCCAGCCAGGTCGTCGCCCGCGACCGGCACGCCCAGCTGCTGCAGGCCGTGGCCGCCATGGGCGCCTGCGTGGAGCAGATCGCGCTGGAGCTGCGGCTGCTGCAGCGGACCGAGGTCGCCGAGGTCGAGGAGCCGCGGGCGTCGGCGGCGTACCAGGGCTCCAGCGCCATGCCGCACAAGCGCAACCCGACGACCAGCGAGCGGCTGTGCGGGCTCGCGCGGCTGCTGCGCGGCTACGCCACGGCCGCGCTGGAGGACGTCGCCCTCTGGCACGAACGCGACCTCGCCCACCAGTCCGTCGAGCGGGTCATCCTGCCCGACGGCCTCGCGGTCGGGCACTTCCAGGCCACCCGGGCGGCGGAGCTGGTCGCCGGGCTGCGCGTGCACCCCGGGCGGATGCGCGCCGCGCTCGACGCGACCGGCGGCCTGGTCTACAGCTCCGCCGTGCTGTACGACATGCTGGGAGACGGCGCAGAGCGGGAGGAGGCGTACCGTTCGGCACAGGCCGCAGCGAACCGTACGGCGGCCTCGGGACGCCCGTTCGCGGACACCCTGGCCGAGGAGGGCGTCGCGCTCGCGGTGGAGCCGGGACCCGGGCGCTTCCTCGGCCACCACGACGTCGTGCTGCGGCGATTGGAGAAGCTCGATGAGCTGGAAGACTGAGCACGCCGACGGCCGGGACCTCGATCTGGACGACGTGCTGGCGGTCTACCGCGACTCGGGCCTCGGCGAGCGGCGGCCCGTGGCCGACCGCGACCGGATGGCGGCCATGGTGCGCCGGGCCAACCTGATCGTGACCGCCCGGGAGGCGGACGGCACGCTCGTCGGCATCGCCCGCAGTATCTCCGACTTCGCCTACGTCACCTACCTCTCCGACATCGCCGTCGTGGCCCGCCACCAGCGCTCGGGGATGGGGCGTGCGCTGATCGAGGCGACCCGGGCGGAGGCGCCGGAGGCGAAGCTGGTGCTGCTCTCGGCGCCCGCGGCGACCGGCTACTACCCGCGCGTCGGCTTCACCCGGCACGACTCGGCGTGGGTGCTGGGCCCCGGGCAGCCGCTGGCCGCCCCGCGCACCGGGCCCGGGCCCGCTTCCGGCGACGGCCCGGCCACACGTCCGTAGGCCCACCGCCGGCCACCGCCGCCCACGCGCTGCCCGCCGCCCGCGCCGCGGA
>NZ_BAAAPF010000210.1:0-12694 GCF_039531005.1 Streptomyces synnematoformans | reverse complement strand
AACCACCACGGACAGCCCAGGGCCGGTGCCTCCCCACAAGGAAGCACCGGCCCTTTCGTGCCGTACGCCGCGGGAACGCCGCTCCTAGCCGGCGAGGGCGATGTCCATCTCGGCCAGCTCCGCCTTGATGTCGATCGCCGAGATCCGGCCGTCCGTGACGGTCAGCCGGAAGGCCACGTGCGGCCGGCCGCCGACGACCCACACCAGGCCCTCCGTGCCGTCGACTTCCGCCAGCACCGGCGACCAGGTGTACCCGGCGAAGACGCGGTTGATCGCGTCCGGCCCGTGCAGCTCCTTGTCGACGCCCATCTGGACGGCTGCGTCGTCGGAGCGCATCACGATGTCCGGGGCCAGCATCTCCAGCAGGGCTTCGAAGTTGCCCTCCCGGGACGCCGCGAGGAACGCGCTCGCCAGGCTCGTCCTGCCGGTGCGCGCCGCCGCCGCGGAGCCCTCCCGGTAGACGCCGACCGGCGTGGTCTTGGCGACCGGGGTGGCGTGCTGCACCCGCCGCCGGGCGCGGCTGGCCAGCTGCCGCGCCGCGGCCGGGGAGCGGTCCACGATCGCGGCTATCTCGTCGAACGGCACGGCGAACATGTCGTGCAGCACGAACGCCAGCCGCTCCGCCGGTGTCAGCTCGTCCAGCACCACCAGCAGCGCGAGGCCGACGGAGTCGGAGACGACGGCCTCCTCCTCCGGGTCGTCCGGCGCGTGCTCGTCGCGGGTCCCGCCGGCCCGTTCGGTGTCCACCAGGTCCTCGGGACGGGACTTGCGGGACTGCAGCATGTTCAAGGAGACTCGGGCGACGATGGTGGTCAGCCAGCCGCCCAGGTTCTCAACCTGGCTGGTGTCCGAGCGGCTCAGCCGGATCCACGCCTCCTGAACGGCGTCCTCGGCCTCTTCGGTCGAGCCGAGCATCCGGTACGCGACGGCACGTAGGCGAGGGCGATCGGTCTCGAATCTTTCGGCCAGCCAGTCGTGTTCATGCATCTGGTCAGGTCCTCCCACCCGTGGGCTCGGGGAGAGCTTACTGGTTGAAGTTGCTGGTGTGACCTGGGCCCCCGCATGATCGGCCGAGTAGGCAAACAGGTTGCCAAGTCGACACCAAGTCGATCGCAAGCGAAATGAGCAAAGATATCGCTTGTGCACCGTGGAGATACCTGCGGTGGCACGGCCGAATTTCGCAGTAACCCCGGGTCGGAGCAACGGGAAACTTCGGGGAAATCTCTACCTACAGAAGGTGGATGCCAGGCATGTCGACTCTTTGCAAGCCAGCGGTGAGCGTGCCGGATTACGTCATCACCATGGAAGAGACCCTGGAATTCGCCAAGAAGGTGCACTCGGGAAAGCCGCAGCTTCCGTTGGCGCTACGTCTCATTCAGAAGACCGGGGTACGGAAAAGGCATATCGTCCAGCCCATCGAGAAGACGCTCGACCACCCCGGTCTGGAAGAGCGCAACCGGGTCTACGAGGTCGAGTCGAAGCGGATGACCCCGCCGGTCATCGAAGAGGCCCTGGCGAACGCGGACATGACCCCCCGTGACATCGACGCGATCATCTACGTGTCCTGCACCGGGTTCCTCATGCCGTCGCTGACCGCATGGCTGATCAACACCATGGGCTTCCGCTCCGACACCCGGCAGATCCCCATCGCCCAGCTGGGCTGCGCCGCGGGCGGCGCCGCCATCAACCGCGCGCACGACTTCATCCGCGCGTACCCGGGCAGCAACGTCCTCATCGTCTCCGCCGAGCTGTGCTCGCTGTGCTACCAGCCGTCGGACGACGACATCGGCTCGCTGCTCTCCGATGGCCTGTTCGGCGACGCCGTCGCCGCCGCCGTCGTGCGCGGCCGCGGGGGCACCGGCGTGACGCTGGAGCGCAACGCCTCGTACCTCATCCCGGAGACCGAGGACTGGATCTCCTACGCGGTCCGCTCCACCGGCTTCCACTTCCAGCTCGACCGCCGGGTGCCCGGCACCATGGAGCCGCTCGCGCCGGTGCTGCGCGAGCTGGCCACGAACCACGGCCTGGACGTCGAGAAGCTGGACTTCTACATCATCCACGCCGGCGGGCCGCGGATCCTGGACGATCTCAGCAAGTTCCTCAACACCGACAGGCACATGTTCCGGCACAGCTGGTCGACCCTGACCGACTACGGCAACATCGCCAGCGCCGTCGTGCTGGAGGCGCTGCGCCGCCTCTTCGAGGAGAACGCCGTCGTCCCCGGCGCCAACGGCATGATCGCCGGGTTCGGCCCCGGCATCACGGCCGAGATGTCCGTGGGCAGCTGGGTCGGCGACGGGTCGCGGGAGCTGACGACCGGTACGCCCGTCGCGGCCGCCGTCGGCTGAGCCCACGCGCCCGGCGCCCGCCCGCGAGGGCCTCCGCACACACCACGAAGGGGTTGAACGCATGACCAGCCTGGTCGTCCCGCCCGGTCAGGGACGGAAGCTCATCACCAAGGCGCAGGAGGTGACCTTCAAGGTCACCGGCGCGGACAACGGCTTCGCCTCGACCTTCGAGGTCATCGTGCCCCCCGGCTTCGACGTCGGCGCGCACGTGCACCAGGACGCCAAGGAGTTCTTCTACGTTCTCGACGGCGAGCTGGAGCTGTTCGCCTTCGAGCCGGTCACCCGTACCGGGGACACCTGGCACGACTGGCAGTCCCCGGACGGCGGCAAGCCCCTGCGAGCCGGCCCCGGCAGCTGCATGTTCGTGGACAGCGGCACCCCGCACGCCTTCCGCAACCCCACGGACACCCCGACGCGGATGCTCTTCCAGAGTTCTCCGCCGCCGGACCACGAGCGCTACTTCGAGGAGATATGCGAGATCTTCTCCAGTGGCGAGACCGTGGACCCCGTCGCCGTGCAGCAGATGCGGGACCGCTACGACGTCAACCAGATCACGCCGCTTCGTTACGGGTAACCGGTCTCCTGAAGCGCCACCGAGAGGGCACGATGGACAGCATTCCATTGGTTCACGCGAGTTTGGGGAAGCAGGAGCTGGCGGCTGTCGAGGAGGTGTTCGCCTCCGACTGGACGGCCGGCCAGGGGCCGCGGGGCAAGGCCCTCGAAGCCGAGCTGGCCCGCCGCTACAGCGTCGCCGACGCCGTCGCGCTGAGCAGCTGCGCCGCCGCACTGCATCTGGCCCTGCTCGCGCTGCAGGTGGAGCCCGGCGCCGAGGTGATCGTCGCCGACTACACCTTCCCGGCGCCCGCGCACGCGGTGCGCTATGTCGGCGCCACCCCCATGTTCGCCGACGTACGGGCCGACACCGGCACCGTCGACCCGCAGGCCGTCGCGGACCTCATCGGCCCGCGCACCGCCGGCATCATCGCTGTGGACACCGTCGGGCTGCCGGCCGACTACGCGGAGCTGCGGCAACTCGCCGACCGCCACAACCTGTTCCTCGTCGAGGACGCGGCCTGCGCCGTCGGCGCGACCTACCAGGGCCGCCCGGCGGGCTCGCTGGCACCGGTCGCCTGCCTGTCCTTCCACGGGCGCAAGGGGATCACCAGCGGCGAGGGCGGCGCCCTGCTCGCGGAGGACCCGGCGATTGGCGCGGATGTGCGATTGCGCGCGTCGTTCGGCATCGGGAGCATCTTCGACAAGGCCCGGGTCATCGGCCTGCCGATCCCGATCTTCACGGACATCGGCTACAACTACAAGCTGTCCGACATCTCCGCCGCGATACTGCAGGTGCAGCTCGGCCGGATCGAGGAACTGCTCGACCGCCGCAACCTGGTGGCGGCGCGCTACGCCGAACTCCTCAAGGACGAGGAGCTGGTGACCTTGCCGCACGTCCCGGCGGACCGCACCCACGCCTGGCAGTCCTACCTGCTCACGCTCGACCCCGGCGTCGACCGCGCCGGCGTCGCCGCCGACCTGCGCGCCCAGGGCATCGGCTGCGGCCACGGCACCTGGGCCAGCCACCTCCAGCCCGCGTACGAGACCGACCAGACCTGCCCCGTCTCGGCGGACCTGTCGCAGCGCCAGCTCGCCATACCGATGCACGCCGAGCTGTCCGTCGACCAGGCCGAGCGCGTCGTCACGGCGCTGCAGGCCGCGCTGCGCAACAACACCAGCTCATCGCGGCGTTACGAGGGGGCCTCCGGGTCCCGCAGGACGCCGTCGGCCGCCGGCCAGGCGAACAAGGGAGGAACGGCATGAGCGACGGCCGTCCGACGTCCGATCGGATTCTGCGCCTCATCACGGGCTACTGGGCCACCGGCATCGTGGGCACCGCCTCGAAGTACGGGCTGTTCACCCACATC
Source organism: Streptomyces synnematoformans (assembly GCF_039531005.1). NCBI lineage: Bacteria > Bacillati > Actinomycetota > Actinomycetes > Kitasatosporales > Streptomycetaceae > Streptomyces > Streptomyces synnematoformans. The sequence continues at coordinate 8,424 of NZ_BAAAPF010000210.1, read as the reverse complement.
GACGACGGCGCCCGGACCGTGGAGGGGCTCGCCGCCCGCGCCGAGCTGTCCACCCGCGGCACCCAGGCCCTGCTCGACGGGCTGGTGAGCATGGACCTGCTGGAGATCCGCGGCGGCGAGTACCACAACACCGAGGAGGCCGACACCTACCTGGTGGACCACCGGCCGACCAGCCTGACGAGCTTCGCCCAGTTCAAGATGGGCCACATGGGCTCCCTCGCGGACCTGCCCGAGGTCGTCCGCGCCGGCGGGCCGCTGTCCACCTCCGTGGTCGAGGTCGTCGACAACCCGCACTGGGAGGCGCTGGTCCAGGCGCTCGCGGCGACGTCCGTGCCGGCGGTGGAGATCGCCGCCGAGGCCCTCGGGATCGCGGACGCCGGGGAGATGTCGGTCCTCGACATCGGCGGCGGCTCGGGCATCTACTCCGGCGCCTGGCTGGAACTCAACCCCGCCGCCCGCGCCACCCAGCTCGACTGGGCGCCGATCAACGCCATCGCGCGCCGGCTCCTCGCCGACCGCGGGGTGGGCGACCGCGTCGAGTACATCGACGGCGACTTCCACACCACGGAGTTCGGCGAGGCCGCGTACGACTACGTCGTGTACTCCAACATCGCGCGCCAGGAGGGGCCGGAGGACAACATGGCCCTCTTCGCCAAGATCAGAAAGGCGCTGAGACCCGGCGGCACGCTCGTCGTCTCCGACTACGTCGTCGACGACGACCGCGGCGGCGGCCCGCGCTACGCCCTGCAGTTCGCCTCCGAGATGCTGCTGAAGAGCAGGCACGGCAGCACCTGGCGGCGGGCGGACTACCACGCCTGGCTCATCAAGTCGGGCTTCGAAGAGATCACGTTCCAGCCCACGCCGTCGCCCGCAACACTCATCTTTGCCAAGTAGGGGGCGAGCCGACCGTGTGCACGGGGGAGCGAGACAGGTTATCGGCGGAGGGAATGCAGTGAGCAGCCCTGATGGCAATCGAGCGGACCGCCCGGCAGGCACGCGGTCGGCGGTCGCTCCCGGCATCTTCCGTAAAGCGGCGTCATGAGCACGGGCACCGTAGCCACGACCATGGAGCACGAGGAGGCCCTGGGCCTCGCCGACCTGTTCGCCGGCCGGATGACGAGTCCGGCCGGGTACATCGGTGCGACGCCCACGTCCCTCATCGGCCGGACCGGCGATCTCGACCGGCTCGCCACTGCCCTGGCCACGCCCGACGCCGGGCTGGTGACCGTCACCGGCCCGGCCGGGGTGGGCAAGAGCCGGCTCGTCATGGAGTACTTCCGCCGCTTCGGGCCCGGGCCGGGCGCCACCGTCGAGGTGTTCGACTTCGGCCAGGTCACGGACACCGCCGTGTGCGCGCTGATGCTGCGCCAGCTCAAGGAGCAGTTCCACGACGGCTCCACCTCCGTCCGCTCGGCCGTGGAACGCCTCGGCCCCGGGCGGCACACCGTGCTGTTCGACCACTACGAGGACGTCGCCGATGAGCTGGCGCCACTGCTCACGGAGTTCCGGCGGAGCTGCCCGCAGGTACGGATCGTCACGGTCGGGACCGCCCGGCTCGGCCTGTACGGCGAGCGGGTCGTACGGCTCCGGCCGCTACCGACGGGGAACGGCGTGGCGGCCGAGCTGTCGGCCGTCGCCCGGATTCCGGCCGTGGAGCTGTTCGTACAGTGCGCGCGGTCGGTACGGCCCGAGTTCAAGCTGACCGCGGAGAACTTCCGCTACGTGCTGGCCGTCTGCCGGCTCGTCGGCGGCCTGCCGTTCGCCATCGAACTGGCCGCCAACCAGGTCAAGCTGGCCGAACCCGACCTGATCCTGGAGCGCTTCGAGCGCGGCGCCGGCGACCTGCAGCGCATCGACCGGCACCCGTACTCGCGGCACTCCAGCATCTCCGACATGGTCGGCTGGGTCTTCGCCCGGCTGCGCGCCGACGAGCGCCTGCTGCTCAACCAGCTCGCCGTCTTCGAGGGCCCGTTCACCACCCGCGCCGCGGCCGGCGTGCTCACCGGCTTCGACGCCGCCGGCTACCGGACCATGGAACGGCTCATCGACGCCAGCGTGCTCATACCCGACGAGCGGCCCGACGGCGAGCTGAGCCTGAGCATCCCCAACTCCGTACGGCTCGCCGCGGCCCGCTCGCTCGTCCTGCTGCCCGACCACGAGGCGCTGCGCAAGGCGCACGGCGAGTACTTCCGCGCGCTCGCCGCACCCCGCCCGCCCGCCGAGGCGGGCACCGGGGCGCGGCCCGCGGCCGGCCCGGAGTCCCGCGCGGACCTGCTCGCGGCCTTCGGCTACTGGCGGGACGCCGGCGACGGCCGGTCCATGGCGGTGCTCGCCGACGCGCTGCGCGAGCTGTCCGGCGGCACCGCGCAGACCCGGCAGTGCCTGCGGCTGACCGAGGAGGTGCTGCGGACGGGCGTCGAGGACGCGCGGCTGCACGCCCGTACGCTGGAGTCCGCCGGCGAGCTGGCGATGCGGCTGGGCTCCGGCGCGGCCCGCGGCTACCTCGCCCAGGCCCGGGACGCCCACCGCGCCGTGCACGACGACGCCGGCGTGGTCCGCTGCCTGGGGCTGCTCGGCGACGAGGCGTACGCCTGCGGGGACCTGGAGCGGGCCCGCCGCCGGTTCGAGGAGGGCCTGGCCGTCATCGCCTCGCCCGCCCGCGCGGGCGGGACCGGCGACGCCGCGGTCGGCGCCGGCCGGTACCTCACCCGGCGGCTCGCCGTGGTGCTGCGGGAGACGGGCAACCTCGCCCGCGCCGACGAGCTGGCCCGTACCGCCCTGGCGGCGGAGCTGGGCCGCGAGGACTTCGGCGGCGTGGTGTCCGCCCGCTACGTCCTGGCCTCCATCCGGCTGCTGGAGCAGGACACGGCCGACACGCGCGCCCTGTTCGCCGACGCCGCCGAGCAGGTCGGCGGGCTGCCGGACGTCGCGGAGCGGCCCGAGTGCCTGGAGATGCTGGCGATCACGCTGTACAAGTGGCGCCGTATCACCGACTGGCGGCTGCTCACCGCCACGCTGGGCCTCGCCGACCGGCTGCGCCGGCGCCAGGGCCTGGCCCGTCCGCGCCCGCTCAACGAGCTGACCACCGCGATCCTCGCCACCGCCAGCCAGGAGCTGACCGCCGACGACTACACGTGGGCGTGGCGCTCCGGCGCCGACCTGTCCTGGGAGGCGGCGATGCGGCTGATGCCGGCCGAGGAGGCCAAGCCGGCGGCCGGTCCGGAGGTGCCCACCGACATCGCGGACGTGCTCACCAAGCGGGAGCTGGAGGTCGCGCTGCTGGTGGCCGAGGGGCTGACGAACCGCGTCATCGCCCGCAAGCTCGGCATCGCCGAGTGGACCGTGGTGAACCACCTGCGCAAGGTGATGCGCAAGCTGGGCTGCCAGTCCCGGGTCCAGGTGACCCGCCGGCTCGCCACCGGCTGACCGACCGGCGGAAGGCGGTCGTCCCGCCCGCCTTCCGCCCCGGCGGTTCCGCGGGCGGCGGTACGCCTGCGGCCAGACAGCTCACCTCCCGCAGCGCGCCCGCGGCCCGCGCCGGTGGCGCGCCGCACGGCGAGAGCTTCGCACTCCCGGCGCGGGCCGCCTCAGTGGCCGAGGCGCGCGCACGTGCGGCGGCTGCTGCGCCGCCGGCGGGTGGGCGGGTGCGGGCGGGGGCTGGGGCTGGTGGTGCGCTCAGCGACGCGTGGGGAGCGGAGCCGTCGGGGGCGGGGCTCGCGGAGTGGGCGACGATCGGGGCGGCCCGGCCGGCTTGAGCGGGGCGCCGTCCGCCGGGCCGCGGTTCAGCATGTGTCTTGCGGGGAACCCCGGGGCTTCAGTCCTGGGAGGAATCGCATCCTTGCGGTCGCGGTGCGGAGCGCCGCGGTGTCGCTGGTGATGGTCCGGCCGTGGAGCGGCCGTGTGCGGTCTGCTGCGCTGCCGGGGTGCTGCTGTAGGGCGGCTGGATCACCCGTTCAGGTGGTCAGGGGTGAACGTGCGGTGGGTGGTCGTACGTGTGTGTACGTTGAGTGATCGTGAAGCTGACGGTGCAGGTGAAGCTGCTGCCCACGCCCGAGCAGGCGGCGGCACTCGAAGCGACTCTGCATGCCTGCAACGAGGCCGCGACCTGGGCTTCCGGGGTCGCGTTCGCCAGGGACGTAAAGCGGAACTTCGCGCTGCGCAAGCACGTCTACGGTGAGATCAGGCAGCGCTGGGGGCTGGGTGCGCAGGCTGCCCAGCACGTGATCAAGAAGACGTGTGATGCGTACGCCGCGCTGACGGCGAACCTGAGGGCCGGGAACCTGGGCAGGCCCGGCTCCCAGCGCTACCGGCGGGCCACCGGCAAGCCGATCGCGTTCCGGCCCCGGGGCGCTCAGCCCTACGACGACCGGATGCTGTCCTGGCAGATCGGTGAGCGGAGGGTCTCGATCTGGACGGTGACGGGCCGGGTGAAGGACGTGGCGTTCACCGCCTCGCCGGAGCAGTCGGCCACGCTGGCCCTGTACCGCCGGGGCGAGTCGGACCTGGTGTACCGGGACGGCATGTGGTTCCTGCTGGCCACCTGCGAGGTGCCCGAGGCCGGGCCGAACCCAGGCCCGGACGGGTTCCTCGGCATCGACTTGGGCATCGTGAACATCGCCACCACCAGTGACGGTGAGATCATGGCCGGACGACGGCTCAACCGCACCCGGGTCCGTGAACGCGCCCTGCGGACCAAGCTGCAGAAGAAGAACACCCCGTCCGCCAGGCGCCGGCTGAACAAACGGCGACGCAAGGAGGCCCGGCGGGCGAGGGACATCAACCACAAGATCGCGATGCATGTGGTGGCCGAGGCTGAACGCACCGGTCGCGGGATCGCCCTGGAAGACCTGACGGGCATCCGCGAGCGGGTACGGCTTCGCAAGCCCCAACGGGCCACCCTCCACAGCTGGGCGTTCGCCCAACTCGGAGCGTTCATCGCGTACAAGGCCCGCCGGGCAGGGGTGCCGGTGGTGCACGTCGATCCGGCGTACACCTCCCGTACCTGCGCCGAGTGCGGTCACACAGACAGGGCGAACCGCGTCTCACAGGCGTGGTTCGCGTGCCGGTCTTGCGGATTCGTTGATCACGCAGACCGCAACGGCTCCCGCAACATCTGCGCTCGCGCGGAAGAGTTGTGGCGACGCGGGGCGCAGTCAACCGCCCCAGAACCCACTGCCCGACCCCGGGGGTGGGACAGGACGCAAGCGCAGTACCACAGCCAGTGGCGCCCGCTGTGCAAGCCCGCCGCTCTAGCGACGGGTAGTTGACGGCGTACGGCCGATGAACGCCAGCAGGCGGGTCTGCACGTCGGCGCTCTCCGGGACCTCGACGCGCGGGCCGTACTGGCCGCTGCCGCGCAGCACCTCGTCCATCGGTAGCATCCCCTCCAGCAGCGCGGCGCACTTGTCCGCGTCCAGCCGCTCGTCCTGGCCGGTGGCGCGCGACAGGTCCCAGGTGTGCATGAAGACGTCGGCGGTGTAGAAGCGGTCGACGGCCTGGTCCAGCGGGACGTCGCCGATCTGCGGGTGCGACAGCGTCCTCCCCGCGGTGGCCGGGTCGTCCAGGAGGGCCTGCACGCCGTCGCTGTGGACCTGCCAGGCCGCCACCGGGTCCTCGTCCACCGACGGGCCCGCGGGCAGCTCGATGCCGGTGCCCGTCTTGAGGAACGCCGGGAACCACTCGACCAGGTGCCGTACGACGTCCCGGGCCACCCACCCCTCGCACGGCGCCGGCCGGTCCCACGCGCCGGCGGGGACGCCGCGCACGCGCGCGGTGAACGTGCCGGCGACCCTGCGGTGCTCGTCCGCGGCGGACACCGCCTCCGCGCCCGCGTCGAACAGTTCGTCCAGCCGCTCGTAGCCCTCGCGGATGCCGGTCTCGGCGCCGCCGGCGATCATCCCGTCGCGGGCCTCGACGGAGTCCATCAGGGAGGTGGCGGTCAGCCGGGTGCGCCCGCCGAGGTCCTCGAAGACGGCCGTCTCCAGGCTGACGCTGTCGGGCATGCCCTCGTACGTGAAGGTCTGGACGATCCGCTCGACGGGGCGCACCTCGTGGAAGACGCCGTGGAAGGCGTACTCGTTGCCGTCGTCGTCGCGGTGCAGATAGCGGTACGAGCCGCCCGTGCGGGCGTCGTACCGGTCGATCTCCATGCGCAGACCGCGCGGGCCGAGCCACTGGACGACCAGGCCGGGGTCGGTGTGCGCACGGAACACGCGCGCGGGCGGGGCCTCGAACTCCCGGGTGATCACGATGGTGGGGAGCACGGGGTCGACGGCGATCCCGGTCTCGTTGCGGCGGCCGGCGGGCGTGGTGCTCATGAGGCGTCTTCCTTCGTCCGGGGGTCCGCCACCGGCTCCCCGTCCCGCGCGGCCATCCGCTCCAGGACGGCGTCCAGACGGCGGAAACGGTCCTCCGCCGCCCGCCGGTAGCGCTCGATCCACTTCGTCATGAGGTCGAAGACCTCGGCTTCCAGGTGGCAGGGCCGCCGCTGGGCGTCCCGGCTGCGGCTGACCAGTCCGGCGTCCTGAAGGACCCGTATGTGCTTGGACACGGCCTGCACGCTGACGTCGTACGGCTCGGCCAGCTCGTTGACCGTGGCGTCGCCGGAGGCGAGGCGGGCCACGATGTCGCGCCGGGTCGGGTCCGCCAGCGCGGAGAACACCAGCGACAGCCGCTCGTCGGGCTCGGGCACCGCGGTCACCTCGCGTTTTCAACTGTTCGGTTGAATAAAACCTAGCGCGCGGCCCGCCCGTGGTCAACCGCTCGGTTGAACAACCTCGGCACACGCCTGGGAAAGCGGGGGTGGCGGCCCGGCCCGGGCCGCAGCCGGCGGGTGGCCGCCGGAGTTCCGGGCGCCGCGCCCGGCCGGCGTCAGTGGTCGATGCCGTCGATCAGGTCGCGCGCGCCCTGCCGCAGCAGCGCCAGCGCGACCGACGTGCCCAGGTCCGGCGGGGTGAGCCGGCCGGCGGACTCGCGGGCGTCGAGGACGGTCTTGCCGTCCGGGCTGAACACCCGGCCGCGCAGCCACAGTTCGTCGGGCGCGGCGGTGGCGAAGCCGGCGATGGGGCTGTTGCAGTGGCCCTGGAGCACGTGCAGGAACATCCGCTCCGCCATGGCCTCGCGGTACGTCTCCGGGTGGTTCAGGTCGCTGACGACGTCGATGGTCGCCGAGTCGTCCTCGCGGCACTGCAGCGCCAGGATCCCGGCGCCCAGCGGCGGGCACATCGTCTCGACCGGCAGCACCTCGGTGATGACGTCGGTGCGGTCGATGCGCTCAAGACCGGCCACCGCCAGCAGCAGCGCGTCGACCTCGCCGGCGTACAGCTTGGCCAGCCGCCGGTTGGCGTTGCCGCGGAACGGCACGCACTCCAGATGCGGGTGCGCGGCGGACAGCTGCGCGATCCGGCGTACGGAGGAGGTGCCGACCCGGGTGCCCGCGGGCAGGTCGGCGAGCCCGAGCCCGCCGGGGTGGATCAGCGCGTCGCGGATGTCGTCGCGGCGCAGGAACGCGGCGAACGTCGTCCCGGCCGGCAGCGGCCGGTCCGCGGGCACGTCCTTGACGCAGTGCACCGCGAGGTCCGCGGCGCCGGAGAGCAGCGCGGCGTCGACCTCCTTGGTGAACGCGCCCTTGCCGTCGACCTCGGACAGGTCGCCCAGCCACCGGTCGCCGGTGGTCTTCACCGGCACGACCGCGGTGCGGATGCCGGGGTGCAGCGCGGCCAGTTCGGCGCGGACGCGCTCGACCTGCGCGAGGGCCATGGGGGAGTCGCGCGAGACGATGCGGATGTGCTCGGGCACGGACATGGCGTACACGATAGTCCGTCAGAAACGGCCTCCCCGAGGCGGGCCGGGGGCGCGGGGGCGAACGGGGCCGCCGCCCGTGAGCCGGTTGCGCTCCCGGGCGGCGGACCTGCTGTGCGGCGCCGGTCAGCCGGCGGTCAGCGGTGCCGGACGCCGGGGACGGTGAACGACGGCGGGCCCGCGGGGAGGTCCACCGTGTACCGGTCGAGGTAGCTGTCCAGGTACGGCGAGCGCGCGCCGCCCGTCGGCACGTCGTCGGCCGGGCCGTCCAGCGCCAGGTGCAGCGTGGCGTGCCGGACCTCGACCGTCTCGCCGGACGGGGTGTCCCGCCAGGAGCCGGTCTGGATGGTGCCGATCTCCACGGCCAGCACGTGCCCGGCCGCGAGCCGCCAGTCGGTCGCCTTCAGATCGACGGTGAACCGGCCGCGCTGCAGCAGCGAGACCTGTTCGTCGAACATCACGGCGGTGCCGTCGGGGGCCACGTCGTAGAGCTTGAGCATCACGTTCCCGACGGCGTCGCCCGCGCTCCGCGCGGAGAGCGAGACCCGCGGGGTGCCGGTGACGCGCACGTCCCGCTTGAGCGGCTCGGACCACACGAAGAAGCTCGACGTGACCTCGCCGGCC
>NZ_BAAAPF010000209.1:0-12713 GCF_039531005.1 Streptomyces synnematoformans | reverse complement strand
GGCCGCGGACAGCGCGTCGATGTCGCGCAGCACGGTGCGGGTGGAGACCTCCAGCCCGCGGGCGAGCGTGACGACCTCGGCGCACTTCTGCCGGGCGAACGCCAGCCAGCGCAGCAACTGCGGGTCGAGGTCCCGCTCGGCCGCCGTGTCGAGCGGGACGTGCAGCAGGGAGCAGGAGGCGGCGACGTCGACCCGGTCGGCGAGCCCGAGGAGGGTGCCGAGGGTGGCCAGGGCCCGCTCCAGGTCGCAGGCCCACACGTTGCGGCCGTCGACGACGCCGGCGACGAGCCGCTTGCCGGGCAGTCCGCCGGCGGCGGCCAGCGCGTCGAGGTTCGCGGCGGCGGCGCCGGTGAAGTCGAGCGCGAGTCCCTCGACGGGCGCCTTGGCGAGTACGGGGAGGGCGTCGCCGAGGCGGTCGAAGTACGAGGCGACGAGCAGCGCGGGCCGGTCGGCGCGGGCGCCGAGTTCGCGGTAGGCGCGCTCGGCGGCGGCCAGTTCGGCGGGCGTACGGTCCTGGACGAGGGCCGGCTCGTCGAGCTGCACCCACCCGGCGCCGGCCGCGCGCAGGTCGGCCAGCACCTCCGCGTACACGGGCAGCAGCCGGTCCAGCAGCGTCAGCGGCTCGAAGTCCGCGGGCCCGCCGGGCGCGGGCTTCGCCAGCAGCAGGTACGTCACGGGGCCGACCAGCACGGGCCGGGCCGCGCTCAGCCCGGCGGCCAGGGCCTCGGACAGCTCGGCGGTCTGCTTGCCCGAATCGGCGGTGAAGACGGTGTCCGGGCCCAGCTCGGGGACGAGGTAGTGGTAGTTGGTGTCGAACCACTTCGTCATCTCCAGCGGCGGCGCGTCCTGCGTGCCGCGCGCCATCGCGAAGTAGCCGTCGAGGGGGTCGGCCGCGACCGCGTCGCGGTGGCGGCCGGGGATCGCGCCGACCATGACGGTGGTGTCGAGCACGTGGTCGTAGTACGAGAAGTCACCGGTCGGCACCTCGTGGACGCCGGCGCGGGCCAGCTCCCGCCGGCTGGCGCGGCGCAGTTCGGCGGCGGTGGCGCGGAGGCCGTCGGCGGTGACACGGCCCTTCCAGTAGCCCTCGATCGCCTTCTTCAGCTCCCGGCGGGGGCCCTGCCGGGGGTAGCCGTACACGGTCGCCCGTGCTGCCGCGGCTGCGGACTTCGCTGTCACGGAGATCTCCTTCGCGAGATGAATCCCTGAGATCCCGGCGGCGGGAGGAGGGAGAGGAGGCGCGAAGGGGGCGGCGCGGCACGCACCCGCGGTGCCGCGGCGGATCTCCGCCGCGTCGCGGTGCCTTGTGCGTGTGCCCGCCCTGTACGTCACGTGCGCCGACCCGCCCTCGAGGCCACCGGGATGTCCGCGCACGGAACGCCCGCGCGCGGGCAGCAGGCAGGTCTTCGGACTTGCGGGCGGGCCCCTGCGCGCGAAGCTGCGCGCACGGGCGCCTACTGGCCGTCGCTTCCCGGACCCGCCGGGGTCCAGTGCGTATGACGGCGGTCGTTCCCGCTCACCGCTGCGGGGCAGTCCCGGATTCCCACCGGGTTCCCTCTTACGACGCCACCGCCTGGCGGACGGGGCGAACCGGCTGCACCCGCCAGTGTAGGGGCGGCCGCGCCGCCTCCCCGGGAGTTTGACTATGCATAGAAGGTGAGGGGTACGCATCAGGCGGGGTCGACGGTGCGCAGGAGGCGGAGGATGTCGATGAGACATCGATCAGGGCTGCCCGGAACGGCGGGCGAAGAGCGGGACGGTACGGAGCCGGATGCCGGGCAGCGGCCCGGCGGCGCGCGGGACGGCGGCCCGAACGGCAGGCGGGGCGCGAAACGCGCCGGCGGGTGGTTCGACTGGGCGGGGTTCGGGGCCGACGTCCGCGCCGCCGGGACCGACGCCGGCATCGCCCTCGTCGTCACCGGCGCCGTCTTCGCCTGGCTCTACGTGCGCGTCGACAACGGCTCGTCCGCCACCATCCAGGTCATGCCGATGCTCGCCGACGCCGACAAGTACTGGATGTACTGGCTCTGCCAGGCGTTCGGCTGGTCCGGCCTGCTGTGGGCGTACGTCACCATCGTCTTCAGCCTCCTGCGCACCGGCCCGCGCCCCAAGGTCCGCTGGCTGCCGGCCGCCGGGCTGGAGAAGCTGCACCGCACCACCAGTCTGACGACCATCGCGCTGATGTTCATGCACGCGCTGATGTTCTTCCTGGAGGAGGTCCGCGGCAACGAGGGCGGCGCGACCTGGCCCGGCCGGATATGGGACGCCACCGTCAAGGTCTTCATACCCGGCGGCTACGCCACCGGCACCGGACGCATCGCCATCCTCATCGGGCTGCTCGCCTTCTACCTCGCCATCCCGCTGGGCCTGGCGTACTACCTGCGCCAGCGGACCGGCTCACGGATGTGGCGCGCCCTGCACCGCTTCATCATCGTCGTCTACGTCCTCAGCGTCTGGCACACGCTGCTCTACGGCACGAACGTCTGGTACGACGGCACCTTCCGCACCCTGGTCTGGGCGCTGCAGATGCCCATCGCCGCCATGCTGCTCCTGCGCCTCCTCGCCCCCGCCCGCCCCAGCGAACGCCTCCACCTGCGCGGTCCGCGCCGCACCTCCCGCCCGCTGCCCCTGACCGCCCGGGTCGCCGGCCGCCTCGTGGTCGTGGCCACGGTCGCCGGCCTGGCGGCGGTGGTCGCGACGGGGGTGGACGGCGGCCGGACGCCGGACGGGGCGTCGCCGGGGCTGTGGCCGGAGCAGTGGGTGATCTGGGCGGGGCTGCTGGCGCTGACGCTGGTGCTGGTCGCGGTGGTGCACCGGCTGCGGCCGGCGGCGGTGGACGGCCCGGACCGGCGGCCGGTGCCACGATGACGCCCGCGCCGCACGCGACACCGGCCCCCGCTGCCGGGTCCCCGGCCTAAGCCACCTCCGGCGTCGGGATCCGGCGCGGCAGCAGGCCCGTCGACTTCGCCGCCGCCCAGAAGTCCGCCGGCACCGCGTGCGCGAGCGCCCGTGCCGTGCCGGTGACCTCCTCCGGCGTCCGGGCGCCGACGACGACGCTCGTCACCGCCGGGTGGCCGAACGGGAAGCGGACGGCCGCCGCCGCGGGCGGGACGCCGAAGCGGCGGCACAGCGCGTGCCAGTCCGCGACCCGGCGGACGAGGGCCGGGGGCACGGTGGCGTAGCCGTGCGGGGCGCCGGGGCGGGGGTCGGTGAACAGGCCGGACTGGTAGACGCCGGCCGCCATGACGGCGACGCCGCGCGCCGCGCACAGCGGCAGCAGTTCGTCGAGGCCGGTGTGGTCCAGCAGGTTGTACCGGCCGGCGAGCAGCACGCAGTCCGGGCCCGGGGCCGCCGCCTCGCGGAGGTAACGGGCCGCCACCGGGGCGTGGTTGACGCCGATCGACACCGCGCCGACGGTGCCGCGGGCGCGGAGTTCGGCCAGCGCCCGGTACGCGTCCGTGACGGCGGCCGGGAAGTCCTCGTCCGGGTCGTGCACGTGGAGCACGTCGATCCGGTCGAGCCCGAGCCGCAGCAGGCTGTCCTCGACCGAGCGCATCACCCCGGCGTACGAGTAGTCCCGGCGCGGGCCGACGCCGGGCGGCGGGTCGGCCCAGATGGGCTGTGTGTCGGTGCCGCCGGGCACGATGAGCCGGCCGACCTTCGTGCACAGCGCGTACGCGCCGCGGGGGCGGCCGGCGAGCGCGGTGCCGGCGCGGCGCTCGGAGCGCCCGTAGCCGTAGACCGGGGCGGTGTCGAAGAGCCGGACGCCGGCGTCCCAGGCGCGGTCGACGGTGCCCGCGGCGTCCTCGTCGGACACGGGCGCGAACAGCCCGCCGAGGGAGGCGAGTCCCAGGCCGAGGCGGGTGACGGACACCTCGGTGCGTCCCAGGGGTACGACCTCGTCCGCGCGCATCCGGTGCTCCTCCCTCTCGATCCCCCCCGCCCGCACTCTTCGTACCTTCGTACCCGGCCCGTCGCCCCCCGCATCCTCGCCCGGGCGACGTAGGGTGACGCGCCCCACACCTGCGGAGTGTCACGGAACCGGGGGGCGCCGGCATCTCCATGGAGACCGAGCCGAACGGGAGCCGAACGGAAAGGGAGCCCCGCCCATGAACGAGAAGACCCCGCAGTCGAAGGTGGCCCTGATCACCGGCGCGAACAAGGGCATCGGCCGTGCGACCGGCGAACTGCTCGCCGCACAGGGCGCGACCGTCCTCGTCGGCGCACGCGACCCGCGGCGCGGCGAGGAGACCGCCGCGGCGGTACGGGCCGCGGGGGGCGACGCGCACGCGGTCGTGCTGGACGTCACCGACCCGGCCACCGTCCGGGCCGCCGCCGACTGGATCGGCGACCGCTTCGGCCGGCTGGACGTGCTGGTCAACAACGCCGGCATCACCGGGTCGGGGCAGGCGGCGCCGCAGGACGCCCTCGACCGTGTGCCCAGCGCGGTCGACGTGGAACGGGTCCGCGCGGTCTTCGACACCAACGTCTTCGGTGTGATCACCGTGACCAACGCGATGATCCCGCTGCTGCGGCGGTCCGCGGCCGCACGGATCGTCAACCTCTCCACCCACGCCGCGTCGCTGGCGCTGACCGCCACCGTCGACGGGCCCCTGGCCGACCTGCCGTCGGCGGCGTACTCGCCGTCCAAGACGGCGCTGAACGCGCTGACCCTGCAGTACGCGAACGAGCTGCGCCCGGAGAACATCCTGGTCAACGCCGTCGCCCCCGGCTACGTCGACACCGACATCAACGGCCACACCGGCTTCCTCACCCCGGCCGAGGGCGCGGCCGTGGTGGTGCGCCTGGCGACCCTCGGCGACGACGGCCCGACCGGCGGGTTCCTCAGCGCGGACGGCCCGGTGCCCTGGTAGCGGTCGCCGCCCTCCCGGTCCCCGGTCCCCGGTCCCGGGTCCCGGGGCCCGGGTCCCGGGTCCCGGGTCAGTAGACGATGCTGAGGCCGGAGAGGTCGGTCTCCAGCTCGGCGCCGGTGATCTCACCGTCCCGGACGGTGAAGCGGAACGCGATCTGCGGGCGGCCGTCCTGGACCCACACCAGGCCCGCGCCGCCGTCGATGAGCGCCGGGACCGGGGCCCAGGTGCGTACCGTGCAGACGCGGGTGACGGACTCGGTGCCGTTGACCTCGGTGGCCCCGACGACGGCGTCGCCGCGGCGCTCGGCGCGTGCACCGGCGGTGCGGGGGGCCGCCGGTTCCGGGGGCGTCGGGTGCGGCGCCGCGGGGTCCGGGGGTGCCGGGGTCTCGGCGTCCGGGGTCTCGGCGTCCGCGTCCCCGGCCGCCCCGGCGCGCCCCGCGGGGGCCTCGGGACGTACCGGGTGGTCCGGGTCGAGCACCGTCAGCAGCGCCTCGAAGTCGCCGTCGCGGGAGGCCGCGAAGAACGCGCCCGCGATGTCCGCGCCCGCCTTGACCGCGGGGTCCACGCCGTCGTCGCCGGACCCGGCCGCGTCGTAGACGCTCTCGCCGTACGCGCTGCCCGCGGCGCCCTTCCCGGCGTCCTTGGGGTCGCCCGTCGCGCCACCCGTCACGCCACCCGTCACGCCGCTCTTCGCCCCGCCCGCCCCGGGTCCGCCGCCGTACCCGCCCGCCGGGCCGGAGCGGCGCACCCGGTCGCGGGCGCGGCCCGCCAGCCGCAGCGCCGCCGCCAGCGCGCGGTCCACCACCGCCGCGATCTCCTCGAACGGCACGGCGAACATGTCGTGGAGCACGTACGCCAGCCGCTCCGGCGGCGTCAGCGTGTCGAGCACGACCAGCATCGCGAGGCGCACGGAGTCGGCGAGCAGCACCTCCTGCTCGGGGTCGGCCGGCGGTTCGCCCGGCTCGGTGGCGTCCACGAGGATCTCCGGGCGGGCCTTGCGGGACCGGAGCATGTGCAGCGAGACCCGGGCGACGGTCGTGCGCAGACACCCGTCGAGGTCCTTCGCGCGGACGCCGTCGGCGCGGCTCAGTCTGATCCAGCTCTCCTGGACGGCGTCGTCGGCCTCGTCGGCCGAGCCGAGCACCCGGTAGGCCAGGGCGCGCAGGCGGGGGCGGTCGGTCTCGAATCGTGCGGCCAGCCAGTCGTGTTCGTCCATCTGGTCGGGTCCTCTCGGCGACGCCTTCCTTCTGTTGACCGTCGAGAGCGCGCCGATGTGACCGCACCGCGGCCCCCACCTCGCATATGCGGGCCCGGTATGCGGATCCGGTATGCGGTTGCGGCCGGGTCGGGCCCCGCGCGTGGCGGAAGCGCGCGGGACCCGCCCCGGGTCCGCCCCGGGTCCGCCCCGGCGCAGGTCAGCGGCCCGTACCCCACCAGTCCCGGGCCACGAACGCCGGCCGCCACTCGTCCCGGTACGCCGCACGCACCGGCTCCGGCAGGTACGCCAGCGCCGCCGTCCGCATCTTCTCGTCGGCGCCCTCCAGCATCCACGCCGTCAGCACCGGCCCGTCGGCGGCGCCCTTGGCGGCGTGCACTCCGCCGAAGTGCTGCACCTGCGCCGCCGTCAGCGTCCGCTCGATCAGCGGCAGCGTGTCGTCCTCCTCGTGGGTCAGGTGCGCCCGCAGCTTCCCGGCCAGCTCGTCGACGAGCCCGCCGAGCCGCTCGGGCCCGTGGTCGCGGTCGGCCAGCGCCGCGTCGACCGCGTCGAGGAGCGGGTCGATCTGCGCGTGCTCGGCCTCCATCGCGTCCACGACGGCCAGGTCGTCGGGCCGGCCCGCGAGCGCCTCGGTCAGCGGGGGCCAGAGCGCCTCGTCCTCGGCGGTGTGGTGGATGTGCAGGACCTTCTTGAACAGCTCCCAGCCGGCCGCGGCGGCGAGGACACGGCGCGGGTCGTCGTCGGTGCGTGCGGCGGCCTTCACGAGGTGGTCCAGGTCGCGGCGGAGCGCGTCGTGCATCGCGTACATCAGGGTGAAGTCGACGGTGTCACTCATGGTTGGCTCTCCCTTGCTCACCCTTCTGACCGATCAGCGCCGCGGAATGTGAGGCGGCGGGCCCGCAGGAGGGGCGCGGGCCCGCCGGTCTCAGGGGGAGGGCGGGGTGGTCAGCAGCTCAGGTTCGGGCCGGGGCTGACGCCGAGGATCTGCGTGAACTGCGTGTACTTGTTGATGCGGCTCTGGACCTGGGCGGGGTTGCCGCCGTTGCACTCCAGGGCGCCGTTGATCGAGCGGATGGACTCGCCGAAGCCGGCGCCGGTGGTCATCGCCGTGTGCCCGGACATGGAGCCGGGGCCGCTCTGGGTCATCCAGTACCACAGGCCGGTCTGCCACGCGACGGAGGCGTTCCGCTCCACCTGCCAGGGGTTGTTGAGCAGGTCGATGCCGAGGGCGTCGCCGGCGGCCTTGTAGTTGAAGTTCCAGCTGAGCTGGATGGGCCCGCGGCCGTAGTACGCGGCCTGGCCGGCGGGGCAGCCGTAGGGCTGGTTCGCGTCGCAGTAGTGGGGGTAGTTGGCCTGGTTCTGCTCGACGATGTGCACGAGGCCGCCGGTCTCGTGGCTGACGTTGGCGAGGAAGGCGGCGGCTTCGCGGGCCTGGGTGGTGGCGTCGCCGGTGTGGGCGAAGGCGGGGTAGGACCGCATGGCGGTGGTGAGGCCGCTGTACGTGTAGAAGGAGTTCCGGTTCGGGAACATCTGGTTGAACTGGGCCTCCGTCACGAACTCCCCGGGACCGGGGCCGGGATCGCCGCCGCCGTCGCCTTCGCAGGCGCCCTGGTCGGCCCAGACGCCCCACTGCCCGGTGGTCCCGGGCTCCTCGCCCCGGGTCCACCACTTGGCCTGCCAGTTGTGGCCGTTGTGGGAGACGACGTTGCCCTGGGTGTAGACGGCGCCGCTGGACCAGCCGGCCGCGCAGGCGGCGGCGCTGGCGGGGGAGGCGGTGGCGAGGGGGACGAGCACGGCGAGTACGGCCGCCGCGGCGAGCGCGGCGAGGAGTGCCTTGAGCCGTCTGCCGAGCCCGAGGTGCAGGCGTGCGTGTGCGCGTGTGGCTGACACGTCATCACATCCTGTCGGTGGGGGTGTGCTTGGCATGGTGGAGCAAAGCCCATTGGTCTGGACCTGTCAAGGTCTAGACCAACAAATGCCGCGAGTTTCGCACGCAAGCGCCCATCGCGGGGCCGGAGACGCCCCGTTGACCGCCGCCCGGAGCGGCCGTACCGTCCTTCCGTTTGGTTTCTCTGCCGGCCGGGCGGCCGGTTCGACCCGGCGTTCGACGGCGGGCGGCCGGCCGGCGCCCGGCCGCCGAGCCGGGAGGTCCGCACGTGCCCGAAGAAGCCACCCCGCCACCCGCCCCCGATGCCGGTTCCGCCCGCGGCCCCAGCCGGCGCAGCATCGGCCGCGCCGCCGCGGCCGTGGCCGTCACCCCCGTCCTCGCCGGTACATGGCAGGCGCGCACCGCGTCCGCCGCGGAAGCCGGCGCGGAGGCCGGCGCCGGGGGCCGGGGCTGGACCGGCACGTGGGCCGCCGCGGAGACGACGGTGCCCGCGTCCGACGACACCGCCTTCGCCGACCAGACCCTGCGCCAGGTCGTCCACACCAGCACCGGCGGCCGCGCCCTCCGCATCCGCCTCACCAACCGGTACGGCACCGAGCCCCTCGTCGTCGGCGAGGTCCGCGTGGGCCGCGCCGTCCCCGGCGACAGCACCGCGGTGGTGCCCGGCACCGACCGGGCGGTGCGCTTCCGCGGCCGTACGTCGGTGACGCTGCCGCCCGGCACCCGACGGTGGAGCGACCCGGTGCCGCTGGCCGTGCCCGCGGCGGCCGACCTCGCCGTCAGCGTCTACCTGCCGCGGCCGACGCCCGGCGACACGGTGCACAGATCGGCGTTCCAGCGCAACCACGCGGCCGCCGGAAACGTCACCGCGAAGCCCGCCGTCGACCCGCAGCGCACGTTCACCAGCTGGTACTTCCTCGCCGGCGTCGCCGTCGCCGGCACGGCGCCGGGGCAGCACGCGGCCGCGGGCCCGCGCGAGGCGGTCGTCGCCTTCGGCGACTCCATCACCGACGGCTCCGTCACCACCGTCGGCGCCAACCGCCGCTGGCCCGACGTCCTCGCCCGCCGCCTCCGCCAGGAGGCCGGCCGCACCGCCACCGGCGTCCTCAACACCGGCATCGGCGGCAACCGGCTCCTCCGCGACCCCAACCCGCCGCCCGGCTCCAACGCCGAGAACTACGCCCCGTACTTCGGCGAGGCCGGCATCCGCCGCTTCGCCCGCGACGTGCTGGACCAGCCGGCCGCCCGGCACGTCGTCGTCCTCCTCGGCATCAACGACCTCGGCCACCCCGGCCGCGACGCCCCCGTCGACGAGGAGGTCACCGCCGCCGACCTCGTCGCCGGCCACCGCAGCCTCATCCGCCAGGCCCACGCCCGCGGCCTGCGCGTCCACGGCGCGACGCTCCTGCCGTTCGAGGGCGACGACCTCGGCTTCCACACCCCGGAGCGGGAGAAGGTCCGGCAGACCCTCAACGACTGGATCCGCACCGCCGGGGAGTACGACGGCACGGTCGACTTCGACGCCGCCACCCGCGACCCGGCCCACCCGGGCCGGCTGCTGGCGGCGTACGACAGCGGCGACGGCCTGCACCCGAACGACGCGGGGATGGCCGCGATGGCGGCGGCGATCCCGCTGCGCCTGTTCACGTAGCGCCCCGGGAAGCGAGGGGAGGGGCGGTCCGCGGCGATGCGGGCCGCCCCTTTCGTGCGTCATACGGGGGCCCGTGCGGCGCCGCTGCGCTTGACGCGGCCACGCCCGAGGAATAGTTGTGCCCTCCATGACCCCTCGTCTCCGGAGGCTCCGATGGACGTTCTGGTGCTGATCGGCCGCATCCTCTTCGTCCCCCTCTTCCTCAGCTCCGCCGTCGGCCATCTGACGCAGACCAAACAGATGGGGCAGTACGCCGCGGCCAAGGGCGTGCCCGCCGCCGAGCCGGCCACGGCGGGCAGCGGGGTGCTGATGCTGGCCGGCGGGCTCAGCGTGCTGCTGGGGGTGTGGGCGGACCTGGGGGCGCTGCTGCTGGCGGTGTTCCTGGTGCCGACCGCCGTGCTGATGCACGCCTTCTGGAAGGAGGAGGACCCGCAGTCCAAGCAGATGGAGATGATCCAGTTCAACAAGGACATCAGCCTGGCCGGCGCCGCGCTGATGCTGTTCGCGCTCATCTCGTACGTGGGCGACGACCTGGGCCTCACGATCACCGGGCCGTTGTTCGACGTCAGCTGAGGGTACGGCGGCGGGCGGCGCGGGGCCGCCGGGTCGCGCCTGCGCGATGGGTTGACATGTCCGCGGAGACTCCCGTTACTTTACTTACAAGTCAGTAACTTCCGCTGACAGAGCCGCCCACCGAGGAGTTGCCCCATGCATGGCCGTACCCTCCGGCGTGCCATCGGCACGCTCGCCGGCACCACCGCAGCGGCACTCGCCGCCACCCTCGCCCTGCCGCTCACCGCCGCCGCGGCGGCGGAAGACCGGCCCCCGTTCTACGAGCCGCCCGCCGGCCTCCCCGCGGACAACGGCGACGTCATCCGCTCCGAACCGTCCGTCTACCACCTCGACCCGCTCAAGGCCGTCAAGGTCGACGCGAACGTCCAGCGGGTCATGTACCGCTCCACCGACGGCCACGGCGACCCCGTCGCCGTCACCGGCACCGTCATCACCCCCAGGTCCACCTGGTCCGGCCCCGGCGAGCGCCCCGTGATCGGCTTCGCCGCCGGCACCCAGGGCCTCGGCGACGCCTGCGCGCCGTCGCGCCAGCTCGCCAACGGCACCGAGTACGAGGGCCTGTTCGTCAAGGGCCTCGTCGCCCGCGGCTACGGCGTCGCCATGACCGACTACGAGGGCCTCGGCACCCCCGGCCTGCACACGTACATGAACCGCGCCGTCCAGGGCCAGGCCGTCCTCGACTCCGTACGCGCCGCGCAGCGCCTCCCCGAAGCGAACCTCCCCGACGACGGCCCCGTGGCCGTCTACGGCTACTCGCAGGGCGGCGGCGCGGCCGCCTCCGCCGCCGAACTCACCCACTCCTACGCCCCCGACCTCGACGTCAAGGGCGTCGCCGCCGGCGCCGTGCCCGCGGACCTGGCGGCCGTCGGCCGCAACCTCGACGGCTCGCTGTACGCCGCCTTCCTCGGCTTCGCCGTCGCCGGCCTCGCCGAGGGCGCCGACGTCGACCTCGACCCGTACCTCAACGACCGCGGCCGGCAGACCATGGCCGACGCCGCGGACATGTGCCTGGCCGAAGCGCTGCTGCGCTTCCCCTTCCTGCAGACGAAGACGCTGACCTCCGACGGCCGGCCGATCACCGACTACATGGACGAGTCGCCGTGGCGCGAGGTCGTCGCGGAGCAGCGCATCGGCGACCGCAAGCCGGAGGTGCCGGTCTTCGTCTCGCACAGCCTGCTCGACGACGTGATCCCGTACGCGGTCGGCGACACGATGGTCGACGACTGGTGCGCGAAGGGCGCCACCGTGGACTTCTCCACGAACATCGCGCCGACGCACGTGGGCGGCGCCGTGGCGTCGTACCCGGCGGCGTACAGGTGGCTGGAAGGACGGCTGGCGGGCAAGCCGGCGCCGTCCGACTGCTGAGGCCGCCCAGTCGCTCACGCCCCCCGTTCCGGGCGTACGGGACGGGGGGCTTCGCGCAGCAGCGCCGCGCCGGCGAGCTGGAGCACGGCGACGGCGACGAGGAGCCGGGACGGCGCGAGCGCGGACGCCGCGGCGGCGGTCAGGGCCGCACCGGCGGCGCCGGCGGTGGTCTTGAGCCCGGCGCCGAGGGTGAAGACCTGGGTGCGCACCGCGGGCGGGGCGTGGTCGGCACGGATCCGCAGGGTGGCGGCGAGCAGCGGGCCGTCGCAGAGCCCGGCGGCGGCGAAGAGCGCCACGCACAGCGGGTACGGCGCCGCGGCGCCGGCCGCGCCGCCGGCGGCCAGCCGCACGTCGGAGAACCCCGGCGGCCGCCGCGCCGCCGCGAGCGCCCCGGCGAGGGCACCGGCGGCGAGCACGGTGAGCAGCACGCCACCGCCCCCGGGGTAGCCGCGCGCGTCGGCGAGGAGGACGGCGGCGGGGGCGAGCCCGCCGACGCCGACGAAGGCGAGGGAGGTGGCGGCGGTGATCCGCCGCAGCGCGGGCACCCGCCACAGCACCTGTAGCCCGTCGAGGAGTTCCGGCCAGACCGCGGGCCGCCACGGGCGCCGGCAGCGGACGGGCCGGGCGAAGCGGCGCCCGGCGGCGTGCTCCGCGGCGCGGGACCCCCGCCGCCGGTCCTCCGGCCCGTGTGCACGCCACCGGCTGCCCCCCGAGTCCGCCTCGCTGCCGGCGGGCTCCGGGCCCGCCCCACCGGACGGCGACGTACGGCGCTCCGCGACGGCCCGCGAGGCCGCTCCGTCATCGGCACCACACGTACGCGGACGCCACCCGCGGCCCTCCGGCCCGGGCCCGTCGCCCGCAGACCGGGCGTCCGCCCGACCCCCGGGCTCCTCCGCGCCGGACGGCGACGGAGGGGTGCCCGGCACCGCGGAGCGGCACGCGGCGGCGCGGGGACCCGGCCGCCACCGCCGGCGCTCCGGCCCCGGGCCGCCGGAGGCCGGCGGGCGGCCGGCGACCCCGCCTCCGGGGTCCTGAACGGAGGGCAGCTCGTCCGCCTCCCCGCCCGGCTCCCCCACGCCGGGCATCGGAACACCATCGGCACCGAGCACATGCGACCGACCGCCCTCCGGCCCCGGGCCGCCGCGT
>NZ_BAAAPF010000208.1:0-12790 GCF_039531005.1 Streptomyces synnematoformans | reverse complement strand
CCCGGCGGCGTAGTGGCGGTAGCGGAAGTCCGGGCCGTACCGCGGCAGCGCGGCGCCCGACCGCCCCCCCACCCGGGACTCCAGCGTCGGTATCGGCACCCCCCAGGTCCGCAGCGCGCCGCTGGGCGCGCCGGTGCGCAGCGGCGCGCTGCGGACCTGGGGGCTGCCGATACCGACGCTGGAGTCCCCGGTGGTGGCGCGGTCGGCCGCCTCGCTGCCGCGGTACGGCCCGGACTTCCGCTACCGCCACTACGCGGCCGTGCGGCGGCTGCCCGTCGCCGCCGGCACCGTGCTCGGCGCCGGGGCCTTCGCCGCGGCGGCGCAGGTGCCGCCGCTGCGGAGGCTGATGGCCTCCCGGCTGGCCCCGGGCACCGGGCCGAGCGAGGAGCGGCGGGCGCGCAGCTGGTTCTCCGCCCGCTTCGTGGGCACGGCCGCCGACCGGCGAGTGCTGACGGAGGTCAGCGGCGGCGACCCGGCGTACGACGAGACGGCGAAGATCCTGGCGGAGGCGGCGCTGTGCCTGGCCTACGACCCGCTGCCGGAGACGTCGGGGCAGGTCACCACGGCGCAGGCGATGGGCGGGGCGCTCACGGAGCGGCTGGTGGCGGCGGGCATGGGCTTCCGGGTGCGGAGCACGTCGGCCCTCCCGGGGTCCCCGTAGCGGAACGGTTCCGCGCGGTCCGCGCAGGTCCGCGCACGCCGTGGCGGCGGCCCGTCCGCCGTCACTCGGCGGCGTCGAGGTGCAGGCGCACGAACCTCGGGCGGTACAGGGCGACGTTGCGGTGCACGTGAGCGGAGACGGTGTCCGCGGAGGCGTCGAGCCAGTTGACGTCGTAGCCGAGCAGCAGCCCGTCCCCGGAGCCGGCGCCGGGATGGGCCTGCGGGTTGTACGCGGCGGCGCCGGAGCCGCCGCCGGCGTCGTCCGGCAGCGGCGCGGTGAACGCCTTGTCCGGCCCGTGCCACGGGCCCTCGGGCCGGCACGCCCAGTACGACGCGACCGTCGTCAGCCCGCTGCCGCGAGGCCCGCCCGCGTCCATCGTGAACAGCACCCAGGTGTCCCCCCGGCGCACCACGCTGAACGCGCTGCCGACGCCCCGGCGCCCGCCGTCGCCCAGCACCGGCGCCGAGCGGGCCGCTTCGCGGCTCCAGCGCTCGCCGTCCCAGTACCGCCACGCCGAGCGGTCCGCGAGCCGCCCGGCGGGCACGCGCGCGAGGTGCGCGCGGGAGCTGCGCTCGGCCTGGTCGGGGGTGCGGCCGTCGGTGCCGCCCCAGACGTACGTGAAGCCGCCGCGCCGGACGGCCGCCGCCCCGTAGACGACGCGGTCGGCGGGGTCGGCGACCCGCGACTGGTCGTCGACCTGGGTGATGCCCTCCAGACGCAGGTCGGGCAGCGACAGCGTGGCGACCTCGGTGGCCAGCGGCACGCCGTAGATCCACGGCTGCTGCGCCTCCTGCCGGTGCCACAGCAGCACCCGCAGCACCTGTTCGGACGAGCCGGGGGCGCGCGGCTCGACCACGGCGTGCACCGGCCAGCGCCACTGCCGCAGCGGGGCGGCGGGCTCGGGGAAGAGCGAGGCGGGCGCGCCGGGCGTGCCGCCGAGGAGGGTGCGTTCGAGGCGGCCGTCCGCGGACATGACGAGGGCGGCGTTGCGGGTCCAGGCGGGGGTGCCGAGCGTGGTGTCGCGCCAGGCGTGCGGCTGGCCCTGCCGGTTGGGCGGCGGCTGCACCCGGCCGAGGTACGGGTCGGAGACCAGCCAGAGCGTGCGGCCGTCGGGCAGCCGGACCGAGTGGTTGCCGTCGCCGCCGGTCCAGTCGTCGGTACGGGTCGCGTCGTCGCCGTAGCGCGCGAACTCGTCCGTCGTCGCGGCGTCCGCGGTCCAGCCGGAGACGGCGAGAGCGGTACAGGCGTCGGCGCCGTCGCCGTCGTCGTCGGTCAGCACGACCACGAGGCCCACGACGAGCAGCAGGGCCAGGGCGATCCCGGCGCCGGTGGTCTGGCGTCGCTCCATCGGGGCACGGTAACCGGCGGGGCCGGTGAGCTGTAAGGAGCCCGGTGGGAGACCCGGCCGGCACCCCTCCGTAGGCTGGCGGCGTGGCGAAGCGAGACCTCGCGGTGTTCGACCTGGACGGCACCCTCACCGACACCCGGCACCGGCTGCACCACGTCGCGTCCGCCCCCAAGGACTGGGACGCCTTCTTCCGCGCGGCCCCGCTCGACCCGCCGCTGCCCGAGGGGGTGGCGCTGGCCCTGCGGTGGGCCGAGACCTGCGAGGTCTGCTACGTCACCGGGCGCCCGGAGCGCACCCGCCGGGACACCGAGGCCTGGCTGGCCGGACACGGCCTGCCCGAGGGCCCGCTGTGGATGCGCCGCGGCGGCGACCGGCGGCCGGCCCGGGTGGCGAAGCCGGAGCTGCTGCGCCGGGTGGCCCGCGGGCGCACGGTGGCGGTGGTCGTGGACGACGACGAGCCGGTCTGCGCGGCGTACGAGAAGGCCGGCTTCCGGGTCGTACGGGCCGACTGGATGCCGCCCGCGGAGACGCTGCGCGCAGCGCAGGAGGACGAGGGCCGTACGTAGGGCGGCGACCCGCGCGGCCCGCGCCGGGCTCCCGGACGGCGCCGCGCGGGGCGGCACCCGAATCCCAGCGGGATCGCGGCCCGCCCCTTCCCCCGTGCGGCCGGGCCACTACGCTCGGCGCACATGACCTCCCGCGACGACACGGACCTCGACGACACCGGCCTCGACGACACCGGGAAGACCGGGATAGCCGGGCCGGCCGCGGCCGGCCCGCCCGGCACCGACGCGGGCGACCCCCACACGCCCGGCGCCGGCGACCTGGGCGACCCGCTCGCACCCGACGGCGACGAGCCGCCGCCGCCCCGCCTGACGCCGCGCCAGGCCCGCCGGGTGCGGGCGCTGACCTCCGCGGGCGTGATGGTGGCGGTGGGCGTGGGCATGGTGGTGCAGTTCCGCAGGGAGCCGTCGCTGCTGACGTTCGCGCTCTACGGCGGGGCGCTCATCCTCTCCGGCACCGCGATCATGCTCAGCCGGGCGGGCCGCACCCGGGTCGCCATGGCGGTGCTGGCGGCCGGCTTCGCGTTCGTGGTCGCCGATCAACTGCTGCGCTAGAACCGCCACGGTAGCGGGCGGCCGGGGCGGGTAGGTCATCGGTAGCACGGCTCAGTGGGGGGTTCGTTGAACAAGAAGCACGCGGCCGCCGCGGCGGCACTCCTGGTGCCCGCGGTCGCCGTCACGGCGGTGCTCGTCGCCCGGCCGCACGGCGGCACGGGGGAACCGGCCCACCGCCCGCAGGCGCGCTCCTCCCCCGCCTCCCCGGCACCGTCCCCGTCCGCCCCGCCCGCCCCCGCGGACGAGCCGCCCGCGCCCGAGGGTCCGGTGCTGGGCGTGAAGCTGGACAACGCCGCGCCCGCGCGGCCCCACACGGGCCTGGAGCAGGCCGACGTGGTGCACGTGGAGCGGGTCGAAGCCGGCATCAGCCGCTTCCTCGCCGTCTACGCCTCCGGGCTCCCCGACGTCGTGGGGCCGGTGCGCAGCGCCCGCGAGACGGACCTGGAACTGCTGGCGCAGTACGACGACCCGGTGCTCGCGTACTCGGGCGCGCAGGGCAGGCTCAAGCCGTACATCAACCGCGCCCCGCTGCGCCCGGTGCCGCCCGAGGAACTGCCCGGCGCGTACTTCCGCGGCACCGACCGGCCCATGCCGCACAACCTCTACCTGCGGCCCGGGCGCGTCACCGACGCCGCGCCCGAACTCGCCGGCCTGGCCGCCGGGTCGCTCTACGAGACCGGCGCGGCCCCGGCCGGCGGCCGGCGGACGGCCGCCCGCACGGTGGAGATGCCGGCCGCGCGCTTCACCTTCGACTGGTCGGCCGAACGGCGCGGCTGGGAGGTCGCCATGGACGGCACGCCGGCCCTCAGCGGCGGGGAGCGGCTCGCGCCGCCGACGGTGGTGCTGCAGGAGACGACGATCCGCAGGGGCGGGTTCGGCGACCGGTGGGGCAACAACTCGCCGTTCACCGAGACCGTCGGCTCCGGCGACGCCACGGTGCTGCGGGACGGCCGGGCGTACGCCGCCGAGTGGGACCGGCCGACGGCGGCGGACCGCACCGTGTTCACGACGCCGGACGGCGAGCCGATGCCGCTGGCCGAGGGGCAGGTGTGGGTGGTGTACGTGCCGCGCGGCTGACCGCGGCGCCGGGCGCCCGGCCCGCCGTGCGCGCCCTCACCTCGCCGGCAGCCGCAGCACCGCGGCGCCCCCGACCCGCCCCGCCGCCAGGTCGTCCAGCGCGGCGTCGGCCCGGTCGAAGGGGTACGGGGTGACGGTCGCGCGCACCCCGTGCGCCGTCGCGGCGGCGAGGAAGTCCCGGCCGTCGGCCCGGGTGTTGGCGGTGACGCTGCGCAGCACGCGCTCGCGGAACAGGTGCCGGTCGTACGACAGCTCCGGGATCGCGGTGAGGTGGATGCCCGCCACGCTGAGCGTGCCGCCGGCGTCCAGCGCCGCCAGCGCGACCGGCACCAGCTCGCCGGCCGGCGCAAACAGCACCGCCGAGTCGAACGGCTCCGGGGCGGGCTCGTCGACGCCGGCGGCCGTCGCGGCGCCCAGCTCCAGCGCGAGCCGCCGGGCCGCGCGGGAGCGGGTGCGCACGTGGACCTCGGCGCCCTCGGCGAGGGCGAGCTGGGCGGTCAGGTGGGCGGAGCCGCCGAAGCCGTAGATGCCGAGCCGGCCGCCCGCGGGCAGGTCCGCCAGCCGCAGCGCGCGGTAGCCGATGATCCCGGCGCACAGCAGCGGGGCCAGTTCCTCGGCGGCGGGCTCCTTGGGCAGCGCGTACGCGTACGGGGCGGGCACCACCGCGTACTCGGCGTACCCGCCGTCCGCGTCCCAGCCGGTGTAGCGCGATCCGGGGCACAGGTTCTCCCGGCCCCGCTCGCACCAGCGGCAGCGGCCGCAGGTGCGGCGCAGCCAGGGGATGCCGACGCGGGACCCGATGCGCCGCTCGGCTGCGGACCCGGCCGCGACCACCTCGCCCACCGCCTCGTGGCCGGGCACGACCGGCGTCCGGTGCGGCGGCAGGTCGTGGTCGCGCACGTGCAGGTCCGTCCGGCAGACCGCGCAGGCCTCCACCCGGACGAGCAGCTCGTCGGGGGCGGGCCGGGGCACCGGCGACTCCACGGGCTCCAGCCGGCCCCGCCCGGTGACGGCCCAGGCCCGCATGGCCCTCGGCAGCACGGCTCCCATGCCCCCATCCTCGCGGCCACCGGACCGCTCGGTCCACGACGCGCCGGGCGCCGCGCTCCCGTGCGACCCCGGGTGCACTCGGCCGGGCCCGGCGCGCGGTGTGTCCGGCTGCGCCGCACGGGTACCCGCAGGTGGCGCTCCGGAAGAGGACCGGACCGGGTTTGACCGCAGCGTGTCCGGTGCGCCGGCACGCACCGTGACCACCGAAAGGACACACCCATGCCCATCGCATTCCTCGTCGCTCCCGAGGGGGTCGAGCAGGTCGAGCTGACCGAGCCGTGGCAGGCCGCCGTGGACGCCGGCCACACCCCGCGGCTCCTCTCCACCCGGCCGGGCCGGGTGCAGGCGTTCGACCATCTGGACAAGGCGGACACGTTCGAGATCGACCAGGTCGTCGCCGAGGCGGCCCCCGACGAGTACGAGGCCCTCGTGCTGCCGGGCGGCGTCGCCAACCCGGACTTCCTGCGCATGGACCCCGACGCCGTGTCGTTCGCCCGCGGGTTCTTCCAGGCCGGCAAGCCGGTGGCGGCGATCTGCCACGCGCTGTGGCTGCTGGTCGAGGCGGACGTCGTCCGCGGGCGCACGCTCACCTCCTGGCCGAGCCTGCAGACGGACATCCGCAACGCCGGCGGCACCTGGGTCGACGCGCAGGTGCAGGTCTGCCGCGACGGGCCCGCCACGCTAGTCACCAGCCGCAGGCCGGACGACCTCAAGGCGTTCTGCGACGCGTTCCTGACCGAGTTCGCCACGGCCGCGAGCGGCTGAGAACGGGCCGCGGGACCCCGCGGGCGGTTCAGCGCCGCTGGCGGACGGCGGCGGTCCGCGTGACGCGGCGGACGCTCCACTCGAACCCGCCGCGGCAGACCACCGTGTGCCGTTCGTCGGTCACGACGGCGTCGGTGCTGATGCGTGCGCGGTCGGCGGTGCCGGCGAGGACGGGGCGCAGCACCTGCACGGCCGACGAGCTGAGCTTGCAGGACGCGATGAGCCGGCCGCGGGCGGGCGCCAGGTACTCGAACGAGGCGGAGGCGCCGAGCGGCAGCACGCCCTCCAGCTCGCCGGGCGCGTCCCCGGCGGCGAGGATGGCGGCCAGTCCGGCGGCGTCGACGAGGGTGGCGAGGCCGCTGGAGTGCAGCGCGCCGATGACGTTCCCGAGCACGCCGGGAGCCTCGACGGCGACCTCGGCGGCGCCGTCGACGGCGCGCAGCACCGTCAGGCCGGCGGTGCGGTGGGCGGGAACGGGCTCTAACAGCGAGCGTGCCAGGGCGGTGGCGTCCATGGAGACATGGTGCCGGTGGTCGGCGAAGGCGGCGGGTCCTGGAGGCCAACTCCGGCTGACGGACAGGTTCCGTTACGCCGCTCCGGCGCCCGGCCGCGGCGGCCGGCCGGCGCCCGCTCACTGCTGCGGACGGGAGGTAAGCACCTCGTTCAGGTCGTATTTCACCGGCTCCTCCAGCTGCTCGTACGTGCAGCTCTCCGGCGTGCGGTCCGGCCGCCAGCGGCGGAACTGCGCGGTGTGCCGGAACCGGACCCCGTTCTCCATGTGGTCGTACGCCACCTCCAGCACCCGCTCCGGCCGCAGCGGCACCCACGACAGGTCCTTCTGCCCGCTCCACCGGCTCGGCGCCCCGGGCAGCCGCGCCGACTCGTGCGCGTCCTCCTTCGTCCAGTCCGCCCACGGGTGCCGCGCCTGCTCCTCGGGATCGTCGATCCGCAGCGGCGCCAGCTCCTCGACCAGCTCGGCGCGCCGCTTCATCGAGAACGCCGCGCACACGCCCACGTGCTGCAGCACGCCCCTGTCGTCGTTGATGCCGAGCAGCAGGGAGCCGACCACGGGCCCCGACTTGTGCCAGCGGAAGCCGGCGAGCACCACGTCGGCCGTGCGCTCGTGCTTCACCTTGACGAGCACCCGCTCGTTCTGCCGGTACGGCAGCCCGGTCGGCTTGGCGATTATCCCGTCGAGCCCGGCGCCCTCGTACTGGTCGAACCACGCCTCGGCGACCGCCAGGTCCAGCGTCGCCGGCGCGATGTGCACCGGTGCCGCGGCGTCCGCCAGGGCGCGCAGCAGCGCCGCGCGGCGCTCGGACTGCGGGGTGTCCAGCAGCGCGTCGTCGCCGAGCGCGAGCAGGTCGAACGCGACGAAGCTGGCCGGCGTCTGCTCGGCGAGCATCCGCACCCGGGACTCCGCGGGGTGGATGCGCTCGGTGAGGGCGTCGAAGTCCAGCCGGTCGCCGCGGACGATGACGATCTCGCCGTCGACGACGCACCGCTCGGGCAGGTTGGCCTTCAGCGACTCCACCAGCTCCGGGAAGTAGCGCGTGAGCGGCTTGCCGGTGCGGCTGCCGATCTCGATCCCGTCGTCGGCGGAGCCGTCCCGGAAGACGATGGCGCGGAAGCCGTCCCACTTGGCCTCGTAGAGCATCCCGGGCGGGAGCCTCTTCTGCGGCTTGGCGAGCATCGGCTTCACGGGGGGCATCACCGGCAGGTCCATGTGCGCCACGGTAAGGCGGGATTCGGACATCCGCCTTACTGTGGCGCACATGGGTGCAGCGATTCAGCTCCAGGCGGGCGACAGAACGGTACGGCTGTCCAGCCCGGACCGGGTCTTCTTCCCGGCGAAGGGCTACACGAAGCTCGACCTCGCGCGGTACTACGTCGCCGTCGGCGACGGCATCGTACGGGCGCTGCGGGACCGGCCGACGACGCTGGAGCGCTACCCGGAGGGGATAGGCGGTGAGTCGTTCTTCCAGAAGCGCGCGCCGAAGAACACGCCCGACTGGATCCCCACCGCCCGCATCACCTTCCCCAGCGGGCGGTACGCGGACGAGATGTGCCCCACCGAGCCGGCGGCGGTCGTCTGGGCGGCCCAGTACGGCACGCTGACGTTCCATCCGTGGCCGGTGCGGCGCGGCGACACCGAGCACCCCGACGAGCTGCGCATCGACCTCGACCCGCAGCCCGGCACGGACTACGACGACGCCGTGCGCGCCGCGCACGAGATGCGCGCGGTCCTCGGCGACCACGGCCTCACCGGCTGGCCGAAGACCTCCGGCGGGCGCGGCATGCACCTGTTCGTGCCGATCGCGCCGCGCTGGACGTTCGTGCAGGTGCGCCGCGCGGTGCTCGCCGCCGGGCGGGAGCTGGAGCGGCGGATGCCGGACCAGGTCACCACCGCGTGGTGGAAGGAGGAGCGCGGCGAGAAGGTCTTCGTCGACTACAACCAGATGGCCCGCGACCGCACCATCGCCTCCGCCTACTCCGTGCGGCCCCACCCGCACGCGCCCGTCTCCGCGCCGCTGACGTGGGCGGAGGTCGACGACGCCGAGCCGGACGACTTCGACCTCGTCACCATGCCGAAACGCTTCGCCGAGGTCGGCGACGTGCACGCGGACATGGACGGGCACGCCTTCGACCTCACGTCGCTGCTGGAGCTGTCCGAGCGGCAGGAGCGGGACCACGGCCAGGGCGACATGCCCTACCCGCCGGACCACCCGAAGATGGCGGGCGAGCCGAAGCGCGTGCAGCCGAGCCGGGCGCGTCCGGAGGAGTGAGGGCCGCGCGCCGGGCCCGGCCGGCCCGGCGCGGAGGGTACCGGAGCCGTGCGAACGCGGACCGCCCCACCTGCGGCGTACGGGTGATCGTAGACTCGGCGCATGCGATTCGGACTCCTCGGCACCGGCCCCTGGGCAGAGCGCGCGCACGGTCCCGGACTCCAGGCACACCCGCGGGCGGAGATCGCCGGCGTGTGGGGCCGGCGTCCGGAGGCGGCGCAGGCTCTCGCCGACCGCTTCTCCACGCGCGCGTACGACGACGTCGACGCCCTCTTCGCCGACTGCGACGCGGTGGCCGTGGCGCTGCCGCCGGACGTGCAGGCCCCGCTCGCGGAGCGCGCCGCCGCGGCGGGCTGCCATCTGCTGCTGGACAAGCCCGTCGCCACCGACGTGGCCGCCGCCAGGCGGGTGGTGGACGCGGTCGAGCGCGCCGGGGTGGCCTCCGTCGTCTTCTTCACGCTGCGCTTCCGCGCGGAGACCGCCGGCTGGCTGGCCGAGCGGGCCGGCGAGGAAGGGTGGCTGCTCGGCCGCGCCGACTGGCTCTCGCCCGTCTTCGCCGGCGCCGACACGCCGTTCGCGGCCTCGCCCTGGCGCGGCGAGAAGGGCGCGCTGTGGGACGTCGGACCGCACGCCCTGTCGATGCTGCTGCCGGTCCTCGGCGACGTGGACCCGGCCGCGCCCGGCGCCGTCACCTCCGCGCGGGGCCCGGGCGACACCGTGCACCTCGCGCTGCGGCACGACTCCGGCGCGTCCAGCACGTGCACGCTCAGCCACACCGTCCCGCCGCAGGCGTCCGGGGTCACCGTGCAGCTGCACGGCACGCCCGGCGTGCAGACGGCGCCGGAGCGGGACGACGGCCCCGTGCCCGCGTTCGTCAACGCCGTGGACGCGCTGCTGGAGGCGGCCGGCAGCGGCCGGCCGGACCCCCGCGACGTACGCCTCGGGCTGCGCGTGTCGGAGATCCTCGCGGCGGCCGAGGAGCAGTTGTCCGCACGCGGGTGACCCGCTGCGCTACGGGCACGTGTACGGGCCGGGCAGCGGCTACGCGGTCGGGGACGGGACGCGCGGCGGCGCGGCCGACGGGTCGTTCACCGCGCAGGTCCGGGCCGGCCGGGTCCCGCCCCGGACAAGCTCCGTCGGGTACGCGCGGCGCCGGACGGCGGCGGGCACCGGGCGGGCAGGCGGGGTAGCCGCGGGCGCCCCCGGGCCGCGCCGGTCCGCCGTCCCGGCCGCGTTCGGGGGCAGGCACGGGGGCCGGGGAGGCAATGCCTAGACTCGCCCCGACCACTGATCTTGACCGCACCGGGGGGTTCCGCCCATGGGCACGACCAAGTCCGCCGTATCCACCGCCGCCGCGGGACTGGCCGCGCTCGTGCTGACCGCGGCGTGCAGCGGCGGTTCGGACGACGACGCGGGGGACGCGGGCGACGGCGCGGCGGGGCCCCGGCCGGTGCTCAGCGAGGCCCGGGCGCGCACCGTGCTGGAGAACTACGTCGAGGCCAACAACGCGGCCAACGCCGAGCTGGACCACGGGGCGCTCGGCAAGGTCGAGGGCGGCGCGCTGTTCCAGCAGAGCCGGGCGCAGTACCGGCAGTTCCCCACGTACGAGAAGAAGTACCAGAAGCGCTACAAGAAGCCGTTCCGCTACCTCGCCGACAGGGCCAACTACCACATCCCCGCCCGCGGCGACTGGTACATGGTCGACGCCCCCGTCGCGGGCCCCGGCTACCACGAGGGCGACCGCAGCCTGCTCGTCTTCCAGCGCGCCGGCGGCACCTGGAAGAATGTCGCCTCCGTCGGCATCCAGGGCCGGGTGCCCGAGGTCGCCCACGGCGACGCCGGGCTGCCGACCGTGCTGCCCGCCGACGCCCGGGTCGGCTCGACCGCGCTCGACGGCCTCGACGACGCGGTCAACGACCTCTACGTGTCGGGGGGCCGGAAGGAAGGCAGGCTCCTCGCGGAGAGCGAGGTGCGCCGGAACATGGTCAAGGACCACACCACCCGGCGGGACTGGATCAAGCCGGAGCACGACGGCTACTTCGAGACCGAGTTCGAGACCGAGAACCGCAAGTGGGACGAGGCGTACGAGCCCGCCTTCCCCGACGTCTTCGCGCTGCGCACGGCCGACGGCGGCGCGCTGGCCGTCTTCAACTCCTACGACGCGCGGGTGGACTTCGCGACCCGGCCGGGCTTCCACGTCATCCCGGGCGACGCCACCAGGCTGTACGTCGAGGAGGAGGAGCCGCCGGGCGTGCGGGAGTACTACGCCGTGCAGAACGCGGCGTACGTCCCCGCCGACGGCAAGGTCGAGCAGCTCGGCGGCGAGGTCGAGATGATCGGCGCCAGCTGACCACGCGGCGGGCGGTTCGGCGGGGTGCCGCCGGGCGGCCGGAGGGTCAGCCGTCGAGGGGCTGCAGCTCCAGGCGGCCGAGGTGCTCCGGGTCGGCGATCACCTCGATGCCGACGATCGTGCCGTCGGCGACGTCGAGGGTGAACGCGATCTTCGGCTGCCCCTGGTGCAGCCACACCAGCCCGGGCGCGCCGTCCACCAGGGCCGGGCGGGCGGCTCTCAGCCGCCCCGTGAAGACGTCCGCGACCGCCACCGCGCCGCGGACCTCCTCCGCGGCGCCGGCGGCCACCGCGGTGGCGTCGGCGTGGAGCACCACGTCGGGGTCGAGCAGGGCGAGGAGCGCGTGGAAGTCCTCCCCGCGCGAAGCGGTGAGGAACGCGCGGGCGGTCACGCTCCAGCGCGGTGCTGCGCGCCCCTCCGCCGGGGTGGCGGTCGCCGCCGCGGCGCTGGCGGCGGGCGGTGCGGCCGGCG
Organism: Streptomyces synnematoformans; assembly: GCF_039531005.1. NCBI lineage: Bacteria > Bacillati > Actinomycetota > Actinomycetes > Kitasatosporales > Streptomycetaceae > Streptomyces > Streptomyces synnematoformans. The sequence continues at coordinate 1,164 of NZ_BAAAPF010000208.1, read as the reverse complement.
ACGGGCCCGGCGCCTCCCCGCTCCGGCGGCCCGCCTCCGCGCCGTCGGCCCCGGTGCCCTGCATGCGCCGCCGGGCGCTGAGGGCCAGTTCCCGGGTCGCGGCCGGCGAGCGCCGTACGATCGGGGCGATCTCGTCGTAGGGGACCGCGAACAGGTCGTGCATGACGAACGCCAGCCGCTCCGCCGGCGCCATCGAGTCGAGCACGGCGAGCAGCGCGATCCCCACGGAGTCGCCGCGGAACCTCTCCTGGTCCCGCTCCGGCCGGTCCGCTCCCGCCACGCCGGCGGCTGTGCCGACCGCGGGCTCCGGGGCGGCAGTCGGCTTGTTCCGTTCACCTGCGCCCTCCGGCCCGTCCGACCCGTCCGGCCCGGGCGCGGGCTCCCACGGCTCGGGCGGGTACAGCGGGTCCTCGCCCCGCGCCGCCCGGGCCCGGAGGATGTTCAGCGAGACCTGGCCCACGACCGTCCGCATCCAGCCCCCGAAGCTCTCGACCCCGTCCGGCCCCGCGCGGCTCACCCGCAGCCATGCCTCCTGCACGGCGTCCTCGGCCTGACCGGCCGAGCCCAGCACCCGGTGGGCGACCGCGCGCAGGTGCGCGCGCTGCTCCTCGAAGCGCCGGGCCAGGAAATCGTGCTCGTCCATCGGGTCCTTCCTCCGTTCCACCGCGTCACCACCGTGACCAGCGGAGCGCGCCCGATGTGACAGTACGGCCGGCGGAGGTGCCCGGGTGGTGAGACGGCGTTGCCGTGCGGACGGGGGCCGTGGTCCGATCGCCGCATGACTCGCCGCATCGTGATCGTCGGGGCCGGGATCGTCGGTTCGTCGCTGGCCAGAGCGCTCGCCGGGAGGGACGGATGCGAGGTCACGGTCCTCGACCGCTCCCCCGCCGGCCGGCTGTACGGGTCCACGGGACACGCGCCCGGCTACGTCGGGGTGCTCGGCGAGTCCCCGGTCCTCACCGACCTGGCCCGCGCCACCGTGCGGATCTACCGGGACCTCACGGACGACGACGCGTCCGGCGCCGCCCCGCCGGACGGCGGCGCCGGCTTCGAGGAGACCGGCTGCCTGGAGGTCGCCACCTCGCCCGCGGCGTACGGGACGCTGCGCGGCCGCGCCGCCCGGGCCGGCGCCGCGGGCGACGCCCCACGAGCCGCGCGGCCAGG